>JAGWJK010000730.1 GCA_028865845.1 Rhizobiaceae bacterium | reverse complement strand
CCGCTTCCTGCCGAGGAGCCGAAACCGCCGCCGCCAAAAAGAGGGGACGATCACCATTTTCCTGCGATTCCGCGGCGGTTTTTTCTCTATGGCGCGGCGGCAGCAGGCATTGTCGCGGCGACGGGCGGCGGGATGTGGATCATGCGCGACAGAAGGAAACTGCCCCCTTCGCCTATGCGCGCGGAAACGGTGCCGGTGACCACCGTCGATGATCAGGGCTCCTTGCTGGAAACGCGATGGGAGTCGGTCGAAACCTTCAGCCAGCCCGTCGATGACGACAATGCGATCGAATTCAGCGTGTTGCCTGCCCATCCTTTCAAAATGGGATCGCCTGACGAAGAGTTGCTTCGTGTCGGAAAATTCGAGCAGCAGATCGACGTCTCGATCGGTCGCATCGCTATGGCCCGCACGACGATCACCCAACGACTATGGCGCGCCGTACTTGCCGCCCATCCGCGCCAAGTGGAACTACCGCTGCCGCCGGCTCCTTCCTCGTTTCAGGGGGATGATCGGCCGGTTGAGACCGTCACCTGGAGGCAGGCGAAGGAGTTTTGCGCCCGGCTTTCCAATCTGGCCGACCATATGATCCGACTGCCCACGGAAGCGGAATGGGAGCGCTCCTGCAGGGCCGACACCATTACGGCATTTCACTTCGGGCCGACCCTGACGCCTGAACTCGCCAATTATTGCGGAACGGGTGGTGCGGTCTGCGGCATGAGCTTTGGCGAGAGCGTTTCGCGCATGGGCTATGCCGACGCCGATTATCCCGACGGGGCCTACGCCAAGGGCCCGAAGGGCACATTCTACGGATCGACGAAACCGGTCAGATCCTTTCCGCCCAACCGTTACGGGCTGTTCGAGATGCACGGGAACGTCTGGGAGCACTGCCTCGACAACTGGAGCCCGGATTTGACGGCGCTGCCCCGCGATGGCAGTCCCTTCGTCGATCCGACCTCCGATATCCGCGTCTTGCGCGGTGGCTCCTTTTCCCACAATCCGGCCATCTGTCGTTCGGCTTATCGCGATTGGATGGAGGAGACGCAGAAAGGCTGGGAGGGCAGGGTCGGCTTCAGGGTCGTCTACGTGCTTTGAACAGATGTCGAGAGCTTCCCACGCACAACCGGCGGCGGGACATCATGGGAGCGTTTGAAATGGACAGAGCAATTACCATTATCACCGATGCCTCTTCGATCGCCGGTCCCACCCCCGGACTGATTACCGGCGGTGACGGCGCGCGCGGCAGCGAGGATGTCGGCGGCGGTTTCGGCACCGTCCTGAGCTCGCCCTTGAAGGCGGTCAGCATCGGCGCCGATGCACTGAAGGATCAGATGACCAATCTGCTCGAAGTCGTGCAGCATGTCTTCGATCAGCCGTTGAGCCGGATGTCGCTGGCGCTGGACGAAGTCGAGCTTTCCGTGACCATCAGTTCGGAAGGCGAGATCCGCATCTTCGGCAGTGGCGGCAAACTGGGCGGCAACGGCGCGATCAAGATGGTTTTCAAGCGGAAAGAACCACCCGCGTAAGTCGCTCACAGGCCGGGCCAGATTCCATGCAACGCCAGGAAGATGGCGGCACCGATGCCCATCAGGATGACGGGATTGACGCGGGTCAGCATCAATGCGGCCGTCGCTGCCAGCGCTATGCCCTCCGCAGCTCTGCCGCCGTCCATCGCCTGAAAAAGGATGTAGGTGGCCGACAGGATCATGCCGGCGGCAATCGGCCGAAGGCCGGTTTCCATGGCGACCTGCCAGCGGGCGCCCTGGTATCGGGTCCAGAGATGGGCAGCGCCATAGATGATGAATGAGGTTGGGCCGAATAGCGCGAGCGTTGCGACGACCGCACCCCAGAACCCGTCGACCTGCCATCCGATCAAGGTCGCGAGCAGCGAACCCGGCCCGGGGGTCATGCGTGAAATGGCAAAGGCGTTGACGAAATCCGCCTGTGTCATCCAGTGATTGATGTCGACGACCTGGCGGTGGATGTCGGCGATAGCGCTTTGACCGCCGCCGATCGTGACGATGGAGAGCGGCGCAAAAACTGCGAGCAGGCCCCAGAGAGAACCATTGGACATGCTGGATGGCTCCTCAAGCGTTGTAATAGGCGAGCGCGACGCTGACGGAGCCGGCGCCGAGAACCGTCCACAACAGTGGCCAGTGGAGAATGCCGATCGCCACGAAGGTGAAGACCATCAGCGCCATTGGCACGATCTTGCGGGGAATACGCCACGCAGCCCTTAACCCCATCGACAAAGACAGACCGATGGCCGTTGCGCCGGCCCCGATCAGAATGAGATGGGTGAGATTGAAGCGTGTCAGGGATTCGAAGAGCGTGCCGAGCAGGATGATGAAGATCGCCGAGGGAACGATCGTTCCTAGGAAGCCGGCGACCGCGCCCTTGAGGCCCAGCATGCGGTAGCCGATCCAGATGGCGAGATTCTTGACGTTGACGCCCGGCAATGCCTGTGAAATCGCCAGCCCGTTGAAGAACTCCTCTTCCGTCATCCATTTTCGTTCCTGGACGAACTCCCGCAGAAACCATCCGCTGAGCCCGCCGCCAAAGCTGGTAAGGCCGATGCGAGCGAAAATGAGGAATAACCCGAGGGTGGTCGGGGTTTGATCTTGGGATTGTCGCATGAGGGGTCGTCTTCCTGAATCAGGTCTCCAGAGAGATCGCTGCGACCGTCATCGTTATTGGCCGGCCTTCGTTTTAGCAAGCCGGATGCGGCGATATAGCCGGCGTTGGCGGCGCGACAATTTCAGCACATGAGGCGAGGTGGCCAGCAAACAAGCGAGATGGACATGGTCGGGCTGCGGCCGGAGGTCGCGACGTGAATGAGCGTAAAAACTTACCGAACGGGAACTTTCCGAGCTGTGAAGGTCATTGCTTCCCGATCGGTAAGATCGGCATTGATGAGTGAAAAATCTTCCTGTACGGTAAGATGATGCAGGAGGCTTTTCATGATCAAGACCGCCCGCGATTTGGGTGAACTCATTAGAGAACGCCGCAGGGCTCTCGGCTGGACGCAGGCAGAGCTTGCGGTCCGCTGTGGCACTGGCGAGCGTTTCATCGTCGAGCTCGAAGGCGGAAAGCCCAGCTGTCATCTTGAAAAGTCGCTGATCGCCGCGCGTGCCGTCGGAATAGAGCTTGGCGATATCGGCAGCACGCATCCGCGGGCGCAACAGTCCGACGACGAACTCGGCTTCCTGCCGAAATTCTCGTGAGTGAACAGCGATGACGACGATCTTTTACGAGACATTGCCGGTCGCGCATCTACGGATGACCGACGAATTGCGCCTCGACTACGATCCGTCTTGGGTGAAAAAGCCCGCGGCGTTTCCGATATCGCTTTCCATGCCCTTCCGCGATCAGGGTTTCGGGCCTTCGATCGTCCTGCCCTGGCTCGCCAATCTCCTGCCGGAGACCCACCTTTCCGAAATCGGCCAGATGTTGAAGGTCTCC
>JAGWJK010000729.1 GCA_028865845.1 Rhizobiaceae bacterium | reverse complement strand
AGCGTCGAGAAGGGTGAAGTCGTCGCCATCATCGGGCAATCCGGATCGGGCAAATCGACGGCGCTTCGCTGCATCGATGCGCTGGAGACGATCCAGAAGGGCGAAATCGATGTCTGTGGTCACGCTGTGCACAGCCCGTCGCTGGATCGCCGGGCACTCAGGCGCGATGTCGGCATCGTCTTCCAGAGCTACAACCTGTTTCCGCATCTGACGATCGAGGAAAACATCATGCTGGCGCCCACATGCGTGAAGCGCATGAGCAAGGAGGACGCTCGCAAGATAGCGCTCGAATGTCTTGGCCAGGTCGGCCTTGCCAACAAGGCGACCTCCTATCCAGAACAGCTCTCAGGCGGGCAGCAGCAGCGCGTCGCCATCGCCCGTTCGCTCGCCATGCAGCCGCAATTGATGCTGTTCGACGAAGTGACGTCGGCGCTCGATCCGCAGCTGACGGGCGAAGTACTGAAGGTGATGGAGGATCTGGCCCGGGGCGGCATGACGATGATCCTCGTCACCCACGAAATGGCGTTCGCGCGCAAGGTCGCCAACACCATCATCTACATGCACCACGGCAAGGTCTGGGAAAAAGGCACGAACACCCTGCTGGACGCCCCGCAGACCGAAGAGCTGCGCACCTTTATCGGCAATGGGCTCTGACGCCGGAGACGATATCGACGCGAGCGGTTCAATGGGGGATCGCCGCAAGAAGACAGATATCCGGAGCATGTCGCTCTGGATGACGACATTGGGAGGAAGACATGAAACGCAGACATTTCCTGGCGGTGGGCGCGATGGCGCTTCTAGGCGCAAACCTCGCAACGCAGGCACAGGCCGACACCCTGGCAAATATCCAGCAGCGCAAGCAGGTTCTGGTGGCGCTTGACCTCGGTTCGCCGCCGTTCGGCATGACCGACGCCAGCATGCAGCCGGTCGGCTCCGATGTGGAAACGGCAAAGCTCTTTGCTCAGGATCTCGGCTATGACCTGAAGATCGTGCAGGTAACGAGCCCGAACCGTATTCCCTTCCTGCTCACCAACAAGGCTGATATCGTGATGGCTTCGTTGAGCGTCACGGACGAGCGCAAGAAGGTCATCGATTTCAGCAATCCTTATGGCGTCATCCAGTCCGTCATTGCGGCGCGGCCGGATCAGCAGGTGAAGGATTATTCCGATCTCGTCGGCAAGCGTATCGGCACGACGCGCGGCAGCGTCAACGATACGCAGGTGACGAACCTCGCCAAGGGCGCCGAAATCGTCCGTTACGACGATGACGCCACCCTCGTGACGGCACTCGTCAGTGGTCAGGTCGACTTCATGGCGACGTCGCCGCAGATCATGAAGGCCGCCAACGACCGCGATCCGAAGCTCGGTTTCGAGGTGAAGCTGGTCATGAAGGTCTTCCCCTATGCCATCGGCATTCGCAAGGGTGACGATGCGTTGCGGGCTCGCCTGAATGAAATCATCGCGGCCAATCTCGCGAACGGGAAGTTGAACGCGATCTTTGCGAAATATAACGGCACGAACCTGCCGGCCAACCTCAACGGCAACTGACCGGCAAGTATTTCCATGTCCGAGCGCGAGCCTCATGCATCCCCCGGACTTTTCAAGAGACAGACAAGTCAAACGGAGTGGTGCAAATGAAAGCTCTGGTGATCGAGACAGTGGGCGTGACGTCCTTCACCGAGATCGACGCGAGCAAGCTCGGTCCCGGTGACGTGCGGGTTTCCGTGCGTCATGTGGGAATATGCGGCAGCGACCTCAACACGTTTCGGGGTTACAATCCCCTCGTGACGCTGCCGCGTATCCCCGGTCATGAGATCGGCGGCGAAATCGTCGAAGTCGGCGAAAGCGTACCGGCCGAATACAAGATCGGCCGCAGGGTCATCGTTCTGCCCTATACGAGCTGCGGCCAATGCGCCTCCTGCCGGAAAGGCCGCGTCAATGCCTGCCGCTATAACCGGACGCTCGGCGTGCAGCAGGACGGCGGACTTGCCGAAGAGATCGTGCTGCCGGCGGAAAAACTCATCCTCAACGACACGCTCGCGCCTCGTTTTCTGGCGCTGGTCGAGCCCCTGTCAGTTGGTTTTCACGCCGCCAGCCGCGGCCGGATAGAGGCCGGCGACCGTGTCGCAGTTCTCGGCTGCGGCATGATCGGCATGGGAGCCATCATCGGTGCGGTATCGCGCGGCGCGGAGGTGATCGCAATCGATCTCAGCCCCGAGAAGACCGCGCTTGCCGCGCGCTTCGGAGCTGCCCATCAATTGAATGCTGCAACGGATGATATTCCGGCGAGGATCTCGGAATTGACCGGCGACATGGGTGTGGATGTCGCGCTCGAAGCAGTCGGTCTGCCGGCGACCTTCGTCCAGGCGATCGATCTTGCCGGATTTTGCGGCCGTGTCGTCTATGTCGGCTATGCCAAGGAAGCGGTCAGCTACCAGACCCAGATCTTCAATCTGAAGGAGCTGGATATCATGGGGTCGCGCAATGCGACGCTTGAGGATTTCAAGGCTGTCATCGCTTACCTCGAAACCATAGGCGACGCCGCCCAGGAATTGATTTCCCGGGTCTTTCCATTTGAAGACGCGGATCAGGCCCTGCCTTTCTGGCATGCGAACCGCGATGTCCTGAAGGTGATGATAGAGCGATGAATATCGAGACTGAAAATGCCGCCGACGCCCAGCAGCCCTTGCCCGATTGGCAGGGCGCCTTCGGCCTCAAGGGCCGGTGCGCGCTGATCACCGGCGGAGGCTCCGGTCTTGGCCTGTCGATCGCCCGCTGCATGGCTGCGGCGGGCGCCAAGGTTGTGTTGGCGGGACGGCGGACTGATTTGATCGAGGAAGCAGCCCGATCGATTGGCAACGGTGCGGCTGCGGCAACGCTTGATCTTGGTGACATCGATTCGATCCCGGCATTCGCCGCTGCTGTCGAGCGTGATCACGGACCGATCGATATCGTTGTCAATAATGCCGGCAATACGGTCAAGAAGCCGTTTGAAGAGTCGACCATGGCCGATCTCGATGTGGTGCTCGATGTACATGTGCGCGGCGCATTGGAGTTGACCCGGCAGTTCCTGCCCGGCCAGGTCGCGCGCGGCTATGGAACGGTGCTGTTCACGGCCTCGATGACCTCGTTCATCGGCCAGCCCTTCGTTCTCGGCTACACCACCGCCAAGACGGCGCTGACCGGCGTCGTTCGTGGGCTGTCGGCTGAATTTGCCGGGCGCGGCATCCGCGTCAATGCCGTCGCGCCAGGCTGGATCGATACCGACCTGTTTCGCAAGGCAACCGCCGGCGATCCTGCGCGTAAGGCGAAAATCCTCGGCCGCATTCAGATGAGCCGGCTCGGCGAGGCGGATGAGGTCGGCTGGGCCTGCGTGTTTCTGGCGTCGCCTGCTGCGGGCTACGTCACCGGCCAGACCCTTGTCGTCGACGGCGGCGCGCTCGTCGGCTTTTGAGATTTCGAACACA
>JAGWJK010000728.1 GCA_028865845.1 Rhizobiaceae bacterium | reverse complement strand
ATCATTTCAAGATGTTGAACGACGGCCTCGGCCATGGTGAGGGGGATCGCTGCCTGGTGAAAGTCGCCGGCATCATTCAGAGCTGCATGCGGGGAAATCGCGACCTCGTCTCCCGATATGGCGGCGAGGAATTCCTGATCGTGCTTCCGGATGTGGATCGATCGGAGGCAGCCGCAGTTGCAGAGAGGATTCGGGACGCCGTGGAGACCGCGTCACTTCCCAATCCCGAATCCCGGGTGTCGACCTGCGTTACCGTCAGCATCGGGATGGTGCACGCCCCCGATATCGCCGCCACATCGCCAGAACAGCTTCAGGATCAGGCCGATGAAGCGCTTTATCACGCCAAACAATCCGGCCGAAATCGGGTTATGGCTTACCGGCCAACCCCGCCGGAACAGCTTGGCCAGACATGATACGCAAGGAGGGATCGACGGCGGAGGCTCCATAACTGGCATCGCACCGCAAGGATTGTTATGGTTGCGCCGGGAGTTTTGGAGGAGCGCGCCATGGCGATGTCGAGTGACGACATTGGTTCAATCGCCGATGAGGCGTTTTCGCTGCTTGGATCCGGTCTTCAGACATCGCCGTTTTCGACGCGCTACCAGAATTTCACGGTTGAGGAAGCCTATAGGGTCACGCGATTGGTGCGGAGGTTTCGCGAGCAGCGTGGCGAGCATGCCATCGGGCGCAAGATCGGCTTTACCAACAGGACAATCTGGCCGCAATACAATGTGTACGCGCCAATCTGGGGCCACATGTACGATGCAACAGTGTTTGATCTCGATGCTTTGCATCGCGGCTTTTCCTTGCATGGGCTGCCTGAACCGCGCATCGAACCGGAAATTGTCTTTCATCTTGCCAAGGCGCCCACCCGCGGGATGCGTGACGTCGATCTTCTCGGCTGCGTCGACTGGTTTGCGCATGGATTCGAGTTCGTGCAATCGCTGTTTCCCGGCTGGAGATTCGCGCCCGCCGACACGATCGCCGCCTTCGGATTGCACGGTGCCTATCTCATCGGCCCACGCTACGAGGTGGGCGCTCCCTCCGAAACCTGGGTGAACGCACTCTCGACCTTCGAAATAGAACTTGCGCGTAACGGGGAATTGGCCGCACGCGGCCATGCATCCGACGTGCTGGATGGCCCTCTGTCAGCGCTTGCTCATCTCAACGACCTTTTGACGGCAGACCCCGATAGCCCAGCCCTCACTGCGGGAGAAATCATCACGACGGGCACACTCACCGCGGCTTTGCCTGTCGTGCCGGGGGAGACATGGTCGACGACTTTTTCAGGCATTGAGCTCGCGGGAATAAGCGTTTCCCTGAAGGCATAGGAACCGCCTCCCAAACAGAAACAATCTCCAGCCCTACGCCTTGGCGGCGATCGCGCTCAGTTCCTCGAGGTCGAGATCGCGTTCGAGCTCGTGCATCGTCTCGTCATCGATCTCACCCGCCCGATGTAGGCGGATAAGCTCCTTGCGCCCTGCTGCCACGGCAGCCAGCACGACGTCGAAATGGGCATGGAGCATCGGTATATAATGCTCCGTGCGCTCGGCATAATCGACGATCATGGTCGCCCGGCGCTGGTACCTGTCCAGCAATTGCGGATGCACGAGCTTTCCCTCGCCGTCATAGGCAAGATCGCGGACGATTGAGAACTGGACCTGCGCCATTGCGGCTTCCGCCTGGCTCATCGTCATTCGGGCACGGTCGGCTTCCGCCTCGGCAAGACCCGCCCAGGAAATGATCCGCCCCAGGGTCGTGCCCTGCAGGAGAACCGTTCCAAGAATCAGGGCAAATGCCATGACCAGAATGAAGTCGCGGCCCGGAAAGTCCTCGGGCAGGCTCAGCGCCAGCGCCAGCGTCACCACGCCACGAACGCCGGCCCAGCCGAGAACCATTGCGCCGCCGACACCCAATGGCGGCGTTCGGGTAAGACCGAGGATATTGCACAGCTTGATGACAAGCTCGGAGCCGAATACCCACGCGAAGCGTGCGACGAGGAGCGTCACAAGGACAGCAAGGGCGGGAAGCGCCATTGTCTCGAAAAGTCGGGCAAATCCACCTCCGCGCTCAACGACATCTCTAAGCGACAGCCCGATCAGAATGAAGACCGCCGCCTCCATCAGGAAGATTACCACCGTCCAGAACGACGTACCGCGCATTCGCATCGCGGCGGAGAGAACCGTATGCTGATGCCAGGTGAGGATCAGGCCAGTTGTCACAGTGGCAAGCACGCCGGACACGTGGAGAAACTCGCCGAGAAGATAGGAAATCCAGGCAAGCAGCGTCGTGGATGCGATGATCAGATATTCGTCTCCCAATTTCCGGACGAACTTCACCCACGCCGTTCCGACAACGACCCCGACGAGAACGCCTCCGATAGCAAGCAGAAAGAAACTTCCGACGGCGCCGCCCGCGCTGAAGGCACCGGTTGCAGCAGCAGCGACCGCGAAGCGGAAGAGGACGAGCCCGCTCGCATCGTTCAGAAGGCTTTCCCCTTCGAGAAGGATCTGGAGTCGTCCCGGCAACTTGACCCGCTCTAAAACAGCACGGGCCGACACCGCATCCGGCGGCGACACGATCGCACCGAGAGCCGCACAGGCAGCCCATGGCAGCGACGGCATCAAAAGATGTGCGACAACCGCCACGACCACCGTGGTGAATAACACTGCGCCGATGGCGAGCGACGCGATGCCGATCAGATGCCGCTTGAGCCTTGCGACGGCAATGGACCAGGCGCCGTCCAGCAAAAGCGGCGGAAGGAAGATGACGAGCACCAGTTGCGGATCAACCGTGATCGCCGGAAGGCCCGGAAGAAACGCAAGGCTCGCCCCACCCGCCAGCAGCGCCACCGAAGGCGGGAGCCCGAGCCTGTGGGCGAGATAGTGAAGCGCGATGATCGCAAGGAACATCGCGATCACCAGTTCGAAAAGATGCGTGCTGTCCATGCTGCTCCCCGACATGGGCTTGGTGAGGTGGCCCATCAAAGGACGGCTGCGATCGAAACGCAACAGCGCCTTTGAGGGCTTTTACGCACCTTGTCCCATCACGGAGTGAGATGACAATGACGGTCGGCCGTCTCATCGCGAAATCGCTCGTCAGAGGCGATGGATCGCAAATCTTGACCGTGGGCCTGTTTGGCTGCAGGAGCCACAGCGCCCGGCCAAATCGCCCCAGCATTTTGCTGCCGGCGAGTTGATCCGGAAAGCGTGGATGCGTTCATCAACGTTCGAACCGGTCCGTGAGCGATCCATCCCAAGATGGGCGTGTATTTCCAGCGGCTCCGCATGAAATCGTTTGAACGACTTTTCTATTGCACAAAGGCTACTGTCTTTGCCCAGAACTTGGCGTCAATATTGATCCGTGGCGCGCTGTTCGTGACCCTTCTTCCTCTGCCGGTGAAGGGAGTAGTCATTCTCCTATCGATGTCGACCCCGATCGCAAGCCTTTGAGAATGCGTCCGGCA
>JAGWJK010000727.1 GCA_028865845.1 Rhizobiaceae bacterium | reverse complement strand
CAAGGAAACCGGCAAGGGCGAGATTCGTACCGCCGACCAGCTGATCGAGCAGGCATTGAGCCTGAAGAAGACGCACGGCTTTACCGCACACAAGCTGAAAAGCGGGGTCTTCCCGCCGTCCTACGAGCTCGAAGTCTATCGTGCTTTGGCCAAAGCCGTTGGCACCGATAGCGTCCGCTACGACCCGAACGCCGCCTTTACCGTCGAGGAAGCCGTGCGCTTCGCCAAGGGCATCGAAGATCTCAACAACGATTATTTCGAGGACCCGACCTGGGGGCTGAACGGCATGCGGCGGGTGCGGGAAAACACCCATATGCCGCTCGCGACCAATACGGTTGTCATCAATTTCGAGCAGCTTGCGACCAATGTCCTCGACCCGTCCTGCGACGTCATCCTGCTCGATACGACCTTCTGGGGCGGCATCCGGGCCTGCATCAAGGCGGCGAGCGTCTGCGAAACCTTCCAGTTGGGCATTGCCGTGCACTCGTCCGGCGAACTGGGCATTCAGCTTGCCACCATGCTGCATCTCGGTGCGGTTCTGCCGAACCTCGTTTTCACCGCCGATGCGCATTATCATCAGCTGGTCGACGACATCATCGTCGGTGGTCCGATGCGCTATGTCGACGGCAAAATCGCCGTTCCGACCGGCGCCGGGCTTGGCGTGGAGCTGGATCGGGAAAAACTCGGTACCTATGCCGATCTCTACAAATCGCTGGGAGGCTATCTCTACGACCGCGACCCCGCCCGTCCCGGCTGGTTTTCAACCGTGCCCAACACACGTTGGGCTGATCCGGACGACGCGCGGATGTTCGACTATTGAAGCAGGGATGCTAGCTTTCGGGCCAACTCGTCTCTCGTAGCTCGAGAGCTAAATCGTTGAAAATATGGAACTGAGGCGCAGCCGCGTTTTATGGAGCACGTGAGACACGAGTAATTCTCTCGTGTAACCGCGGCGGGAGACTTCCTGCGCCGGTATGCTGCCGACATTGAGCCACAGCCAAGATGTAAGCCGGAGGGAGGGGCTGTCTACTTTTCCTCGCAACCATAGCTGTACGCGCTCCCAAGCCAGGAACGAAAACAGGCCGTCAGGCAACGTGACGCGATGAAGATTGTCGAGGCGCTGGCAAGCGATGGCCCGAATTCGCCGCCGCGGCAATCCTTGCGCTTGCCATATCGAACAAGGTCATTCCGGTAACCCGGCAGACGCCGATAATCAGCGTCGCAAGCCCTCCCATAAAATCTTGACAACTAAATTCATATTTGAGATGGAATCAAAAACAAGACTATTAAACTCATATTTTATTTTAGGGTTATTCTCTATGCCTGCTACGCGCACTTTTTCCGCTCTCCTGCTGCTTGCCAGCAGCTGCATCGCCGGAAAGGCTTTGGCCGATCCCATCACGATCACTGACCAGGCAAACCGCACCGTCAGCCTGAAGGCGCCGGCTGCGCGGATTGCCTCGATCCCGATCCCCATGGCGTCGACCATCATATCCATGGATGGCGGTACATCGCGCCTGGTCGGCATGAACCCGACGGCGAAAAGCGCTATCGTCGAAGGCGTTCTCGGCAAGATATTCCCCGAGGCCAAGGATATTCCTTCCGGCATCACCGCGCCGAATTTCGTTCCCAATGTCGAGGAACTCGCCGCCACCAACCCTGATCTCGTGGTGCAATGGGCCGATTACGGCGCCAATATAGTCGATCCGATCACCAATGCCGGCCTCACCGCTATGCTGATCTCCTACGGCACCGAAAAGAAGGCGCGCGACTATCAGGCCATGGTCGCGAGCGCCATGGGCAAACCGGAGCGAGCCGCGGTGCTCAATGGCTGGCGCGCCGAGGTCGAAGCCGAAATGCTGGAAAAGGGCAAGGCCATTCCCGCCGACAAAAAGCCGAAGGTGCTCTATCTCGGCCGGGCGCTTGACGCACTCTCTGCCTCCGGCAACGAGGGAAACTACAACGCCTACGTCATCGAGCTTGCGGGTGCGACCTCGGCGTCGGCCGACGTCGTCGGACAGGGCACGACGATCAGTGCAGAACAGATTGCCGCGTGGAACCCGGATGTGATCCTGCTCGACAGCTTCGAGGCCAAGCTTTCAATCAGCCGCATCTTTGACGATCCAATCCTGTCGCTGACCAACGCCGCGCGAAACAACAAGGTCTACAAGATGCCGCTCGGCGGCTATCGCTGGGACCCGCCGAGCCAGGAAAGCCCTCTCAGCTGGATGTGGCTCGCGGACCTCTTGCATCCGGACATCTTCTCCTACGACCTCAGAGCAGAGATGAAGAAGGCCTATGCCACCCTTTACGGTTACCAACTGAGCGATGCCGACATCGACGGAATCCTTTGGATGGGCATGCAGGGCGGCACCGCCAACTATGCGCAGTTCAAGGCGAAGTGAGATGAGCTTGGCTGCAGCAGAAGCCGGGCGTCGCGGAATGACAAGTTTTCGCATCGGCGTCTTCGGTGCCATGATCCTCGTGCTTGTCGCCTCCATGCTGTTTTCGATCGGGGCCGGGCGTTTTTCCGTCGCGGTCCCCCGGATCGGCGAGATCCTGTTTGGTGCGCTGAGCAATCCGCATGCCATGCCGGCGCAGATGGACGAGCGGATCGTTCTCCTGGTTCGCCTGCCGCGCGTGCTGCTGGCAGCCCTTTCCGGTGCCGCACTTGCCGTCGGAGGTGCTGCCCTGCAGGGTGTTTTCCGCAACCCGCTGGTGGCACCCGAAATATTGGGCATCAGCCAGGGGGCGGCTTTCGGCGGGGCGCTTGCCATTCTCTTCGGCTATTCCGGCGTCGAGATGCTAGGAATGGCCTTCGTGCTCGGCCTTTCGGCCCTGGTGCTGGTCGGAATGCTCGCGCGCATCAACGGGCGGACGGAGGTCATCACCGTCATTCTCTCAGGCCTCGTCGTCGGCGCGATGTTCGCAGCACTCGTCTCGGTCGTTCAGTTCGTGGCAGACCCGAACACATCGCTCCCGGCTATCGTCTACTGGCTGATGGGATCGTTTTCGACGGCCACCTGGGCTCGTCTCGGCCTTGCCATTCCCGGCATGGCGATCGGTCTTTGCCTCATATTCCTGCTACGCTACCGGCTGAACCTTCTGGCCCTCGAAGAGCAGGAGGCACGCTCACTCGGGGTCAATCCGGACCGTGAGCGCTGGTATGTATTTATCGCCATCGCCCTGATGACCGGTACCTCGGTGTCGATCGCCGGCATTATCGGCTGGATCGGCCTCGTCGTGCCGCATGCCGCGCGCATCCTCGTCGGCGAAGATCATCGCGCCCTGATCCCGGCCGCAGCACTTCTCGGCGCCGCCTATCTTACCTTCATCGACACCCTGGCGCGAACGCTGACGGCTGCGGAAATTCCACTCGGGGTCCTCACGGCGCTGATAGGAGCACCGGTTTTCGGCTATCTGCTGCGCCGCCATTTCAAGGAGGCGAACCGGGCATGATCGGGCTG
>JAGWJK010000726.1 GCA_028865845.1 Rhizobiaceae bacterium | reverse complement strand
TCAGCGAGGCCGTGTCCTTGACCATGCTGCCCCAATCAGCAGTGGGCGGCTGCAAACCGAGACCGAGGAATGACAAGGCCGAAATGCTTAGGAACACGAAACAGAACCGCAGGCCGAATTCCGAGATCAGTGGCGGCAAAATGTTCGGCAATATCTCGCGCCGGATGATCCACCACAGGTTCTCGCCCCTGAGCCGCGCCGCCTCGACGAATTCCATCACCGCCACGTTCATGGAGACGGCTCGGGTCAGGCGGAAAACGCTGGTGGAGTCGAGAACGGCGATGATCAGGATGAGGTTGACGAGACCGGTGCCGAAGATCGTCAGCAACAACAGGGCAAAAATGACGCGCGGAATGGCCATGATGACGTCGACCAGGCGCGACAGGATTTCATCGACCCAGCCGCCGAGCGCTGCCGCCAGCATGCCGCAGATGCCTCCGAGCGCGAAGGCAAGCGCGGTCGTCACGAATGCCACGCCGATGGTGTTGCGCGCACCGAAGATAAGCCGGGACAACATGTCCCGCCCAAGCCCGTCGGTGCCCAGCGGGAAAGCGGCGCTCCAAGGCTCGAATTCGCTGCCGACGACATCGGCCTCGCCGTAAGGCGCGATGAACGGTGCGAGGAGTGCCAAGAGCACGTAGATGACGATGATCAGAATGCCGAGGCGGGCCGACCAGGGAATGGCGCTGAAGCGGGATCGTCTTGCAAGTGCCGTCAAAACGATCTCCCTAGTGCGGATGCAAAAGGCGCGGGTTGGTGGCGATGGCGATGATATCGGCCACCATGTTCAAGAGAATATAGATGCCGGCAAAGATCAGACAGCAGGCCTGCACCACCGCCAGATCGCGCTTGGCGGCGGAATCGACAAGCAATTGTCCGAGCCCCGGATAGACGAAGACAACTTCGACCACCAGCACGCCCGTCACCAGATAGGCGAGATTGAGGCTGACCACGGTAACGATCGGCGCGAGCGCATTGGGAAGCGCATGACGGGCTATCACCCGCAGTCGCGACACGCCCTTAAGCCGCGCCGTTTCGATATAGGCGCTCGCAAGCAGATTGATGATCGCCGCCCGCGTCATGCGCATCATATGCGCCGCGATGACCAGGGTCAGCGTCACCGCCGGCAGGAAACAGATATAGAGCCGATCGAGGAACGAGGTGGTGTCGTCGATCGTCGCCAGTGAAGGGAATAAGGCCGTGCGCACGGCAAAATAGAGGATCAGGATATAGGCGACGAAGAATTCCGGAAAGGAAATCGACGTCAGCGTCAGCAGGCTCGACAAGCGGTCGAATATGCTGTTGCGCCAGAGCGCCGCCAGCAGACCGAGGACGATCGACAGCGGGATGGCGAGCGCCGCGGCATAGGCCGCAAGGAACAGGGTATTTTCCAGCCGCCCGCCGATCAGTTCGCCGACGGGCCGCTGATTTGCGATCGACATGCCGAAATCACCGGTCGCGACGCCGGCCAGCCAATGGACATAGCGCAGCACGGCGGGCTGATTGAGCCCCAGCTGTTCACGCAGTGCCGCCAGCGTTTCCGGCGTTGCGCTCTGCCCCAGAAGCTGCTGGGCCGCATCACCCGGCAACAGCACGATCGCGAAGAAGATCACGATCGAAACCAGGAAAAGCGTCAGCAGACCGGTGCCGAACCTCTTGAGTATCAACTTCGGGATGGGACCCATTGACGGCTTCCTAGCTGTTGGCGGGGTCCATCATGATTTCACGCACCGGCTTTCCTGCATAGGCCGGCGTCTGCAGATGCCGTTGATGTTTCCACAATTCGCCGAGCTTTGCCGACAGGATCGGATCCATCGGCGCCGAGGCGGACTTGCCGGTGTCGACATGCAGCAGCATATGTTCGCCGGTCGCGAGCAGTTCGCCATCGGCTCCGGCACGAATCTCGTGCAGCAGGCGCACGCGCTTTTCGTCGAAGCCGAGCAGTCTCGTCACGACGTGCAGAGGTGCGCCCATCCTTGCCTCGCGCAGATGGCGGATATGGGTCTCCACCGTATAGAGCGAACGGCCGGACGCGAGATAATCCTTGTCCATGCCGATCAGATGCAGAAATGCATCCGTCGCATCGCCGAGGACCTGCAGGTAGCGGCTCTCTGTCATGTGGCCGTTGTAATCCACCCAGTCTTCGCGAACGCGGTCTGCATGCAGCGGCAACGGCTTGGACGGATCGATTTCCGCCCGGCCGTCGCGGCCGTGTGCACGCGCATAAAGGCCCGTTTCATAGTCTTTCAGGAGTGCGCCCGCGCCCCAGTTATTGGCCTTCAGTGCCTGCATAATGGCAACCAGGTTGTCATCGCGAATCCGCTCGAGATCGCGGATGCCATGATGTCCGGACTGCGCGTCGGATTGGCTGGCAATGGTATCGATCAGTTCGTCCGTCAGCTCGGGCACGTCCATCAGCTTCGTCCATGGCCATTTCAGCGCCGGGCCGAACTGGCTGATGAAATGCCGCATGCCTGCCTCGCCGCCCGCGATGCGGTAGGTCTCGAACAGGCCCATCTGTGCCCAGCGCAGACCGAAGCCGAAACGGATGACGTCGTCGATTTCCTCGGTCGTCGCCACGCCGTCATGCACCAACCACAAGCCCTCGCGCCACACTGCCTCCAAGAGGCGATCGGCGATATGGGCGTCGATCTCCTTGCGCACGACCAATGCCTTCATGCCGATTGCCGAAAGGAAAGCCTGGGCGCGGGCGAGATTTTCCGCCGTGGTTTGGCCGGGCACGATTTCGACGACGGGAAGCAGGTAGACGGGATTGAACGGGTGAGCGACGAACAGACGCTGGGGCGTACCGAAGCCCTCGATCAGTTCGGAGGGTTTGAAACCGGATGTGGAGGAACCGATCAGCGCATCCGGCTTGGCATGCCGCTCGATCTCGGCATAAACCTTCAGCTTCAGATCCAGGCGCTCCGGCACGCTTTCCTGAATGTAATCGGCATCGCGAACGGCCTCCTCGATCGAGGAAACGAAACTGAGCCTGCCCTTTTCGGGCAGCGGCGCCAGGGTCAAGCGCCGATAGGCGCGTTCCGCATTGCCCACCACCTCGGCCACGAGGCGCTCGGCCTGCGGATGCGGGTCGAATACCCTGACGTCGAAGCCGTTCAGCAGAAAGCGGGCGATCCAGCCCCCGCCAATGACGCCGCCACCGATCGCGGCGGCGGATTTCACCGTGCCAGTCATGTTCACCTTACCACTTTCATGAGGAATGCCGGGCGCCGTCCTTAAGACGGCGCCCCATCTTGGGTGAGGCCTAAGCCACGCTCCACCAGCGATCGATCAGCTTCCAGCCGTCAAAGAAGCGGTTGGAAGCAAGCTTGCCATGCGCAACCTTGCTGTTGCGGGCGTCGATATAGTTGCTGAACATCGGGATGATCGCACCGCCGTCATCGCTGACCAGCTGCTGCATCTCGTGATACATATCCCTGCGCTTGTTGTCGTCCAGGCTGGAGCGC
>JAGWJK010000725.1 GCA_028865845.1 Rhizobiaceae bacterium | reverse complement strand
CGCGACCCGAACCCGGTCATCTTCCTTGAAAACGAAATTCTCTACGGCCAGCACTTCGACGTGCCGAAGCTCGATAATTTCGTTCTGCCGATCGGCAAGGCCCGCATCCATCGCCCGGGCAAGGACGCGACCATCGTATCGTTCGGCATCGGCATGACCTATGCGACGAAGGCGGTTGCCGAGCTCGAAGCACAGGGCATCGACGTCGAACTGATCGACCTGCGCACCATCCGCCCGATGGATCTTCCGACGATCATCGAATCGGTCAAAAAGACCGGTCGTCTGGTCACGGTCGAGGAAGGCTATCCGCAGTCTTCCGTCGGCACCGAAATCGCCACGCGCGTCATGCAGCAGGCCTTCGACTATCTCGATGCGCCGATCCTGACGATCACCGGCAAGGATGTACCCATGCCCTACGCTGCCAACCTCGAGAAGCTCGCGCTTCCGAATGTCGGCGAAGTGGTCGATGCGGTGAAAGCCGTTTGCTACAAATAACCTGGGGAGGGCCTTTCGATGCCTATCAACATCACGATGCCTGCCCTCTCGCCGACCATGGAAGAGGGCAACCTCGCCAAGTGGCTGGTCAAGGAAGGCGATAAGATCAAGTCCGGCGATGTCATCGCCGAAATCGAGACCGACAAGGCGACGATGGAAGTCGAAGCCGTCGATGAAGGCACCGTCGCGAAGATCGTCGTTCCTGCTGGTACCGAAGGCGTCAAGGTCAATGCCCTGATCGCCGTTCTGGCCGCAGACGGCGAAGATGTCGCCGCTGCCGCATCGGGCGCCGGTGCTCCTGCTGCTGCGGCGCCCGCCGCTGCAGCACCTGCCGCAAAGGTCGAAGCTGCTCCGACGGTACAATCCGCGCCGGCGGCCCAGTCGGTGGCGGCAGCCCCTGCTGCCGTTGCATCTGACGGACACCGCACCTTCTCCTCGCCGCTTGCCCGGCGTCTTGCCAAGGAAGCCGGCGTTGATCTGTCGGCCATCGCAGGCTCCGGTCCGCATGGACGAGTGGTCAAGAAGGACATCGAAGCTGCCGTTTCGGGCGGTGTCGCCAAGGCTGCTCCGGCATCTGCGCCGTCTGCACAAGCGGCAGCCGCTCCGGCCGCTGTTGCTCCGGCACCTGCCGCTGCTGCACCGAAGGGCATGTCGGAAGACGCCGTCCTGAAGCTGTTCGAGCCCGGCTCTTACGAGCTCGTGCCGCATGACGGCATGCGCAAGACTATCGCCAAGCGCCTGGTTGAATCCAAGCAGACGATCCCCCATTTCTATGTCAGCGTCGACTGTGAGCTGGATGCGCTTCTGGCATTGCGCACGCAGCTCAACGATGCCGCTCCGAAGAAGGGTGACGCTCCGGCCTACAAGCTCTCGGTCAACGACATGGTCATCAAGGCCCTGGCGCTGGCGCTGCGCGATGTGCCGGATGCCAACGTCTCCTGGACCGACAGCAACATGGTCAAGCACAAGCATGCCGACGTCGGCGTTGCCGTCTCCATTCCGGGCGGCCTGATCACGCCGATCATCCGCAGCGCCGAACTGAAGACCCTGTCGGCCATCTCCAACGAGATGAAGGACTACGGCAAGCGCGCCAAGGAGCGCAAGCTGAAGCCCGAGGAATATCAGGGTGGTACGACCGCCGTGTCCAACATGGGCATGATGGGCGTCAAGAACTTCGCCGCCGTCGTTAACCCGCCGCATGCGACTATTCTGGCCGTCGGCGCGGGCGAGCAGCGGGTGGTCGTCAAGAAGGGCGAGATGGTCATCGCAACGGTGATGAGCGTCACGCTGTCGACCGACCATCGCTGCGTCGACGGTGCTCTCGGTGCCGAACTCCTGGCGGCCTTCAAGGGCTATATCGAAAATCCGATGGGGATGCTCGTCTGAGCCTCGTCGCAAAGTGGAGGCATGAATGACTAAGACCGTTCTGTGTTATGGCGACTCGTTGACGTGGGGCTATAGCGCCGAAACGATTGGTCGTCATGCCTATGAAGATCGGTGGCCGAGCGCATTGCAAAAGGCGCTCGGCGATCAGGCCCGTGTCATACCGGAAGGGTTGAACGGCCGCACGACCGCCTTCGACGACCATCTCGCCGATTGCGACCGGAATGGTGCGAGGATCCTGCCGACGCTGCTGGAGACGCATGCGCCGCTTGATCTGATCATCATCGCGCTCGGTACTAACGACATGAAGCCTGTTGTGGCGGGGGCTGCATTTGCGGCCACCCAGGGCATCAGCCGGCTCGTGAATATCATTCGCCATCATGCATGGGGCTTCGGCTTCGAAGTGCCCGATATTCTGATCGTCGCACCGCCGGTGATCACAGAGACCGCAAATCCGGCATTCGCCGCCAACTATCTCGGCGCGATCAAGGAATCGGCGAAGCTTGCGACGCTCTACCGCGATCTCGCCGATGATCTCGGCTGTGGTTTCTTCGACGCGGCTTCGGTCGCCGTGACCACGCCGCTCGACGGCGTCCATCTCGATGCGGAAAACACCCGTGCGCTCGGACGTGGCCTGGAGCCGATCGTCCGGATGATGCTCGGAATTTAACAAATCAAGGCAGGCTGCAGCTTCGACCGGCCGCCACCAAAAAGGCAGGAAACATATGGCTGAGAACTACGACGTCATCATCATCGGCTCCGGTCCCGGCGGCTACGTCGCGGCCGTGCGCGCCGGCCAGCTCGGTCTGAAGACGGCGATTGTCGAACGCGAGCACATGGGCGGCATCTGCCTGAACTGGGGTTGTATCCCGACCAAGGCGCTGCTGCGTTCCGCCGAAATTCTCGACCACTCCAATCATCTGAAGGATTACGGCCTCGTTCTCGAAGGCAAGGTGACCCCGGATGTGAAGGCTGTCGTTGCCCGTTCGCGCGGCGTTTCCGCTCGGCTGAACACCGGCGTCGGCTTCCTCATGAAGAAGAACAAGGTCGATATCATCTGGGGCGAAGCAAAGATTACCAAGCCGGGCGAAATCGTCGTCGGCAAGTCGAGCAAGCCTGTTGTCGAGCCGCAGCATCCGCTGCCGAAGAACGTCAAGAGCGGTGAGGGCACCTACACCGCCAAGCATATCATCGTTGCGACCGGCGCCCGTCCGCGCGCATTGCCGGGCATCGAACCGGATGGAAAGCTGATCTGGACCTATTTCGAGGCGCTGAAGCCGGATTTCCTGCCGAAGTCGCTGCTCGTCATGGGCTCTGGCGCAATCGGCATCGAATTTGCGAGCTTCTATCACTCGATGGGCGTCGACGTCACCGTGGTCGAAGTCATGCCGACGATCATGCCTGTCGAGGATGCCGAAATCTCCGGCATCGCCCGCAAGCAGCTCGAAAAGCGCGGCCTGAAGATCTTCACCAAGGCCAAGGTCACCAAGGTCGACAAGGCTGCCAACTCCATCACCGCGCATGTTGAAACCGAAGACGGCAAGGTCCAGCAGATCGTCGCCGACCGCATGATTTCGGCCGTTGGCGTGCAGGGC
>JAGWJK010000724.1 GCA_028865845.1 Rhizobiaceae bacterium | reverse complement strand
AAGAGCCTCGCGCGAGCGAAGGCAAAGTCCGTCAAGCTTGTCGACGCCATCACCGGAGCGGCTCTCAAAAAGAAAGACGCCTTCCATTTCGACGACCTGCGCCCGGCGCTCGCCGAATTCGTGCGGCAGAAACATCCGGAGATACGCTCCGACGACTATATCAGCCGCAAGACGGTCGACGACTATCGCGGCCAATATATTGCAGAACTCCTGAAAGACGAGCGCGGCGAGCTTTCCAACCTCGAGGATGAAGTCGTCGAGAGCTTGAAGACCCACGACACGCTCGCCGAAAACATCGAAGAGGATTACGAGGATCATCGGTCGATCGGCGACCGCATGGCAGACATCGTCGCAAGCTTCGGCGGCAGCTGGACGTTCATCATCTCCTTCTGCTTGTTCTTGACCGTGTGGATGGGCATCAACCTCGCCATGGGCGCGAATGCCGCATTCGACGCCTATCCCTTCATCCTCTTGAACCTCATCCTTTCGACCATCGCCGCCCTGCAGGCGCCGATCATCATGATGAGCCAGCGGCGGCAGGAAGCCAAGGATCGCCTGCGCGCGCTCAACGACTACAAGGTCAACCTGAAGGCCGAACTGGAAATCCGTCACCTGCATGAAAAGGTCGACCATCTCCTGAACCGTCAGTGGGAGCGCCTGACCGAGATCCAGCAGATCCAGATTGAGATGATGCTGGAACAGGCCAAGGCCGCCAATCGCGCCCTGAAGGTCAGCCGGGCGACGAAGGTAAAGACGAACCGGCTGAAAAGCGTCTTCGGGATCAAGGCCAAGCCCGAGGAAACGGAAGAATCCGAGGACTGAGCATAAGTGAGGCACAACGCCTGCAGAATTGATCTATCGGGCGCGCTTACTACAGATTGATTAGAGGAAAATCTGATCTGCGTCTTCATGCCTTCTGGGGACCGCAGTACTGTAGCGCGTGAACCATAAGGGAGGCATGCCATGATCTTCCGCCAGCTCTTCGACAGTGTGTCGGGCACCTACACCTATCTGATCGCCAGCCGCAGGGGCGGCGAGGCACTCATCATCGATCCCGTGCTGGAGAAGGTCGATCGCTATCTCCAGCTCGTGCGTGAACTCGATCTGAAGCTGGTGAAGGCCGTCGATACCCATCTCCATGCCGATCACATTACCGGCCTCGGCGCGCTCCGCGATCAGACGCATTGCATCACGGTCATGGGCGAACAAACCAAGGCCGATGTCGTGTCCATGCGTGTCGGCGAAGGCGACCGTGTGTCGATCGAAGGTTTGAGCCTCGACGTGCTCTATACGCCGGGGCATACGGACGATTCCTATTCGTTCCTGATGGATGGCCGCGTGTTTACCGGCGACACGCTGCTGATCCGCGGCACGGGGCGCACCGATTTCCAGAACGGCGATCCGCGCATGCAGTATGATTCCATCTTCAACAAGCTGCTGCGGCTGCCCGACGACACGCTGCTCTATCCGGCGCACGACTATAAGGGCGACACCGTCTCGACCATCGGCGAGGAAAAACTGTTCAATCCGCGCCTGAGGGTCAAATCGATCGACGAATATGTCAACCTCATGAACAACCTCAACCTGCCCAACCCCAAGATGATGGACGTGGCGGTGCCGGCAAACGTGCATGTGGGCCTGCATCAGGAAGAGATCGCGCGCAAGGGCTGGGCGGTGTCGGCGGTAAGCGCCATGGCACTGCGCGGCCAACCGGATATTGCGATCGTCGATCTGCGCGAAAAAAGCGAGCGCGAGAAACACGGGGTCATCCCCGGCTCGCTGCACGCTCCTTATGCCGATCTGCAGGAAAACATCGGCACCGGCGGCATGCTGCATGAACTGGCAGAGGCGACCGGCAAGCGGATCGTCTTCTACTGCGCCTTTGGCGAACGTTCGGCGATGGCCGTTCAGGCCGCCCAGGACGCTGGCCTTGCCAGCGCCTGCCACATCGAAGGCGGTATCGACGCCTGGAAAAAGGCAAACGGCCCGATAGTCCGCTAGGATTTTCGCACAAAAACACGACGCACCAATAAGAAGTACGTCGCATTTTCCCTGTCACGCTTGCGCGCTTGGCGTATTCAGATGCCGCTGCACGGATGACGGCGGTTTTCCCCCACGCCGGCCGCTTTTCCGGCTTCTGCCGACGGATCGCTGACAGGTCCTCGGCAATCCGCGCGGCCACGGACCGGTCCGACGACATAGTGGTGCAGGGTGGCGTCCCAAGCAGGCAGTTCGGCGGCCCTGTGTGCCATTTCGGCGGCGGGTATGATCGACGATACGAATATCACTCTCTCCGCCGCGCCTGCGACGGTAAAGCTTGAGAACACGGCGAGCAAACAGATGATCGACCTCATATTCCCCTCCATTATAACTGGAGGAAAATGATGAACTTTGGGTTGTTTAACGTCAATAATTATACGCTAAAGTAGTTATGATACGCGAATCCGTATTAATTCCCATCGGCGATGATGGGATGTCGAAGCTTGACTTGGATATTTGAGCGCGAAACTATCGCCCGCCGCGACATCAGCGGCTTCCCGCTCTTCGGCGTCATGGCGCACGCCGGAATTCAACATATTTTTCAGGAAGATGGCATGATAATGACCGGCTGGCACGCTGATCCGCTCGTTTGGGGGCACGGACCGCGTATACTGGAAGTATTTCTCGAACCGACCTGCCCCTATTCCGTCAGAGCCTTCGGCAAGCTCGGGGATCTGCTCGCTGAAGCCGGCGAGGACAGGATAACGGTGAAAATCCGCCTACAATCGCAGCCGTGGCACATGTATTCCGGCGTGCTCGTTCGCTGCATCCTGGCAGCCTCGACGCTCGAAGGCGGCAAGGAGACCGCCAGGACCGTGATGGCTGCAATCGGCGCGCATCGCGAGGAGTTCGAATTTACCAAACATGCCGGCGGCCCGAACATGGACGCCACGCCCAACGACATCATCGCGCGGCTGGAGGCCTATAGCGGCGTCGCGCTCAGGCAAGCCTTCGCGATTCCCGATCTCGACCGGGAAATCAAATGGCATTGCAAATACGCGCGCCAGAACGGCATCCACGTCTCGCCGACCTTCATGATCGATGGGCTGGTACAGGCGGATATGGGCAGCGGCGATGCTGTTTCGGATTGGGTGGCCCGCCTTCTGCCGAACTGAGCATTCGCAATGACGGCCGTGTCAACGAGCCGAAGCCAAATCTTCTCGCGGCGCTAGCGCGTCTTTTAGGATATGACTTCGGCTTCAATGTCGAGAATTCAGATGGCATCCAAGACGACACTGAACGCCAAGAACCTGGAAGCGCTCGGCGTCGAGCGGCTAGCCGAACTCCTCATCGAAATCAGCACCGGCAGCGCCGCTCACAAGCGGCGCCTCCGGCTCGAACTGGCTGGATCGCAGGGCAGCGGCGATGTTGCTAGGGAGGTGCAAAAACGCCTGTCCTCGATCGGGCGCGCCCGCAGCTTCATCAACTGGCAGAGGGTG
>JAGWJK010000009.1 GCA_028865845.1 Rhizobiaceae bacterium | reverse complement strand
AACACGGCTTCCGGTCTCGGGAACGGCTCAGGCGTTCATGATCCAGATTCAGGGTGTTTAGCCCTGCTTTTCATCCCGAGAGTGCCTAGTTGATCGCAACCGGCGACCGTGCATTGGCTCGTTAGCAGGAAGAGAGTCTGGTCGATTTTTTCGGCTACGTGGCCGGATTTATAGGCGCCGTAGAAGGTATCCATGATCTCCCATATCTTGGAAAATTCCATATCGAAGACACCCGGTTCGACATAAACCGTTGGCCGGCTGTAGCGATTTTCGCTCGTCCAGATTTTTCTAACGAGTTCCACATTCAGGATATTCTCGCTTTCTGGCGTCAGGTAACAGGTGAGGAATGGCCCACCGTGTTTGCCTGCCCTCGAAAATTTTAGCTCGGAGACGCTATCCCAAGGTATGAAACCTTTCGCGATGCGTATATCTTGAAATCCTTGCGGGCTTATCGTGAGAACCGGCGTAGCGTAATCCAATCGCCAGAGTAGACGTATGAACAATGCCAGCATTGGGATAAGCGACAGAGCAAGCAAAATCGCCAGGGCCAGAATGGCTTTAAGCTGCCGGTCGAGATTGTGATGACCGACATTCGCCACAATGATAGCGACACAAATGACAAAGAAAACAAAGAGCGCAGCAATGTGTCCCATGGCTGAATTTCGACCAAACCGGATCTCATAGGTTCTCCGTGTCGAAACCACACCGTCTGGGGTGTCAACGTGAGCCAAAGTCGGATTGGTCATCGCTCTCGGGCAGCTATAGTTGTTTCGCAACCGACAATATATGCGAAGTGATCAAATGTCTCGGGTTAAAGTAGTGTTCTCGGAAGCGTCTTGACTTTCTACAGAGGCGCAGACTCTTATGGTCTGGGCTATGTAGGATGTTTTCATGAGCGACGACCAGATCCCCGCCGATAGCAAGCTCACCACATCCAAGCGTCGATGGGCCGCCGAGGGAAAGTTTCTGACGGGGCGCATCAGCCGGCCGGAAGCGGAGCGTCTGCCGCCGGGACAGCATCTCGTGAAGAATTGGCCGGTGCTCGATCTTGGCGTGCAGCCGCAGATTTCGCTGTCGAGTTGGCGGCTCGATGTGTTCGGTTTCGTGGAAACGCGGCTCAGCCTCGATTGGGCCGCTTTCCAGGCGATCGAACAGAGTACTCGCGTCAGCGATATTCATTGCGTGACGACCTGGTCGCGCTACGACAACCGCTGGGAAGGCGTCTCGACGCGCGCGCTGCTCGATCTCGCCATGCCGACGCCCGAGGCCCATCACGTGCTGCTGACGAGCTATGACGGCTATACCACCAATTTGCCGCTTGCCGATTTCGCGGCGGAGGACGCGATCTTCGCGACCGCCTGGGAGGGGCAGCCGCTGACGCGCGAGCATGGCGGCCCGATGCGTCTCGTCGTGCCGCATCTCTATTTCTGGAAGAGCGCCAAGTGGGTGAGCCGCATCGAGCTTATCGGTGCCGACCGGGCAGGCTTCTGGGAAAAGAACGGCTATCACATGTATGGAGACCCCTGGCGCGAGCAGCGATACTCGGACGATTGATCTTGCCCGCCAAGCCCAAGATCGACGGCGATTTTTCCGCGCGCAAGGCCTGATTGCGGCTTTGCAACCGGGGGCGATGGGCGTATGCATTGATCATATGATTGATGTCGGGCTCGACATCCCCATGATCTCCTGAAATCCTCCTGTTCGAAATTCCATGCCATGACCGCCGTCCCCGCCACAGAGCAATCTTCCGAAGAAAGTTTCGGTCGCCAATCCCGCATTGTCGCCTTTGTCGTTGCCGTTTCTTTCTTTATGCAGGTGCTGGACGGGACGATCGTCACGACGTCGCTGCCGCAGATGGCATCCAGTTTCGGTGTCGAGCCGGTGTCGATGAGCATCGGCATCACGGTTTATCTGCTTACCATGTCGGCCTTCGTGCCACTCGCCGGATGGCTCGGCGATCGGTATGGTGCGCGCAGGGTGTTTTTGAGTTCGATCGCCATCTTCACCGTGGCCTCGCTGTTCTGCGGTCTCTCCGGCAACCTGGTCGAATTCGTCGTGGCCCGCGCCGTGCAGGGTATTGGCAGTGCGTTGATGACGCCGGTCGGCCGCATCATCGTGTTGCGCAATGCCCGCAAGGCCGATCTGGTGCATGCGATGTCGCTGATCACCTGGCCGGCACTGACGGCGCCGGTCATCGGCCCGGTGCTCGGCAGCTTCATCACCACCTATTTCAGCTGGCATTGGAATTTCCTGATCAACATTCCGATCGGCATCGTGGGGCTTGGTTTGGTTCTGCGCTTCGTGCCGGATCAGCGCGAGGAGAAGGTCGCGCGGCTCGATTTCGTCGGTTTCCTGCAATCGGCAGCCGGCCTCACCTTCCTGCTTGCCGGCCTGGAATTCGTCGTGCAGGGCACGACGGGCCTGCTTGCCAGCGCCGGACTGATTGCCGCCGGCATCGTGTTTTCGGCAATCGCCACCCGGCATTTCATGCGGGTCGACGCGCCCTTGCTCGACCTCTCCGCATTCAGGATACAGACCTTCGCGATGGCAACGCTGTCGGCGGGGACGGCAAGCCGGGTCGCGATCAACGCCACGCCTTTCCTGCTGCCGCTGCTCTTCCAGGTCGGCTTCGGTCTGAATGCGATCAGCGCCGGCACTTATCTTCTATTCTATTTTGCCGGCAATCTCGGCATGAAGGCGATCACGACGCCGATGCTGAAGGTCTTCGGGTTTCGCAGCGTTCTCGTCATCAACGGGCTGATTTCCTCCGCTTGCATCGCCGCCTTCGCACTGCTGGCGCCAACGACGCCCGATCTCGTGACCTATGTGCTGCTGTTCGTCGCCGGTCTGTCGCGCTCGATGAATTTCACGGCGCTCAACACGCTCGCCTTCGCCGATATCCATGCGGCACAGCGCAGTTCCGCCTCGACGCTGTCGAGCATGCTGCAGCAGGTCTCGCTGCTGCTCGGCGTGGCCGTCGGCGCCGCCATGCTCAATATTTCCCGCACGATCCATGGTGCCGAGACGCTCTCTCCGATCGACTTCCATTGGGCCTTCCTGGCGGTTTCCGCGATCGGAGTCGTCTCGTCGCTGCGTTTTCTCAGCCTGCCGCATGATGCCGGAGCCGAGGTGTCGCAACATCGAGCAAGGGGATAGCACTGAAATCTGCAATTTTGCCGGGCCGCAATTTTCCATGTATTGTAACCCATACGTTTGATTGAAAAGCAGGCGTGGTGTTGCTCACAGAAGACGGAGGTCCCGATGCGGTGGTTCGGCGCTTGGCGAAATTGAGAGATAAGCGTCTCCCCGACACTGTTCGGCAAGGCGGCGAACGCGAGTATCGATGCTCCCGTGCCGATGTTTCGCTAGCTGTGCGCCTGACACAACTCCAAGATCTCTATCGACGGTATCCGGAAAGCCGTAAGGTTGCCGATAAAGGCTTCTTTGACGACCTGTCGGGCGACGGCGATGTGGTCGGCTGATGGCCGCTTTAAGACTTCGTCAAATTCGATGAGAAATAATTCTTTAAGGGAACTGATATTCCGCGCCGCGGTTCATATATAATATTGGTTTCAATCCCATAGGAGGCAAACCCATGCTGCTCAAAACTCTTGCCGTATCGGTTCTTATCGTTGGCATGTCCACCGCGGCCATGGCTGCGTCCGCACACAAACATCACGCGCAGGCGCCGTTGAAGGTGGACGACGTTCAGACCTCGGCTGACTATGTCGACCACTCCAAGGATGCGATCCTTCCGGACGGCACCATCAACACCGATCCGTCGGTAACCGGTCCGATCCGTGCGGGTGACTCGATCTCGCGGCTGCAATGCGCCGCATCGCCGAACGCCGTGGGCATCCAAAACACCTACGCCTCCGGTCCGACTTCTCTTTGCCCCGGTCAATAATCTTGATGCGGACGGGTCAGGCGATGCCGATATCCGTCCGCGCGAACTGGTCGCCTTTCGATAGCAGCGCCTGCCGATAGTAGCGGGCGCAGGCATATGTCATGCACTCGTCCAAATCGAGATCGGCTGCATGGCGGCCTTTTCCGAAGCGTTCATAGGCTTCGAGCGCCAGAAAAGCCGCACGCGGCGGGATGGCGAGAAGCTGGATATTCATCAGCGTCAGGAATGTTTTGACCGCTTCGCCGGCCTCGGCGAGCGGCAGGCCGAGTGTGGCCGTAACCCCGATCGACGCTCGAGCGACTTCCGCAGGTGACGTCATGCGCGCCGCATCGCCCTGCATGCGCCGGGCCAATTCGCGCGCGTCATTCTCGTCAGTCATCATCGCGGCAAGCACGGAGGCATCGATAAACATCAGGCCTCCCCCGACTTGTCGTCGTTCGATTGCGTTCCGCCGGCAGCCTTCTTCTTGAGTTGCCGGCAGAAGGCGACGGCGACATCGGCAAGCGCCGGCTTGCTCAATTCCTCGTCCAACGCTTTCTGAAGCGCCAGCCGCACGGCTTCCGTTTTCGTCGAGGCTTTCGTCAGCGCCTGATAGCGCCGGGCCAGCCTGTCGATGGCATCATCCTTGATATAGAGGGGCACGGTATATCCAATTTATGAAATCTGGATATCCATAGCTGCAACAATAAGCTTGCGCAATTAGCGTTACGCGCCAAACCGTGTACCGGCCTACGGCTTGGTTGACGACATAAATGACACGTTATTTACATGACGAACATCATCTAACGTGCTAGGGATGACGGTAACCATAGCTTCAATAAACCGCGAGGAACCATCATGTCCGCCAATGATCCCGTCGTCATCGTCTCAGCGACACGCACGCCCCTGGGCCGCTTCCAAGGCGAGTTGTCGCCGTTGCAGGCTCCGGAACTCGGCGCGCATGTGATCCGCGCAGCGTTGGAGCGGGCCGGGCTGGCGCCGGAAAAAGTGGATGAGGTGCTGTTCGGCTGCGTGCTGCCGGCGGGGCAGGGGCAGGCGCCGGCGCGGCAGGCGGCGCGCGGGGCTGGCTTGCCGGATGCCGTCGGCGCCACCACCGTCAACAAGGTCTGCGGCTCGGGCATGAAGGCGACCATGCTGGCGCATGATCTGATCCTTGCCGGTTCGGCCTCGATCGCCGTTTCCGGCGGCATGGAATCGATGTCGAACGCGCCTTATCTGCTCGCCAAGGCACGCGGCGGCTATCGCATGGGCCACGACCGCATCTTCGACCACATGATGCTCGACGGCCTCGAGGACGCCTATGAGAAGGGTCGCTCGATGGGCGATTTCGGCGAATTGGCGGTCGAAGCCTATCAGTTCAGCCGCGACGATCAGGATGCCTATGCGGTCGAAACGCTGACGCGGGCGCGCAAGGCGATCGAGACCGGCGCTTTCGAAGCCGAAATCACCCCGATCTCCGTCGCCGCCAAGGGCGGTCCGGTGACGATCGCCAAGGACGAACATCCGCAAAAGGTGTCACCGGAAAAGATCCCGACCTTGAAGCCCGCGTTCCGCAAGGACGGCACCATTACTGCCGCCAGCGCCTCGGCGAATGCCGACGGTGCCGCCGCGCTGGTGCTGACGCGCCGCTCGATCGCCGAACGCGAGGGCCTGCCGATTATCGCCGAAATCAAGGCGCATGCGACGCATAGCCAGGAACCCGCTTGGTACACGACGGCGCCGATCCCGGCGATCCGAAAGGTGCTCGACAAGACCGGCTGGAAGGTGGGCGATGTCGATCTCTTCGAGATCAACGAGGCCTTCGCCGTCGTTGCTATGGCCGCCGCGAAAGATCTCGGCATCGCCCGGGATCGTCTCAACGTCAACGGCGGCGCCTGCGCGCTCGGCCATCCGATCGGCGCGACCGGCGCGCGGCTGATCGTCACCCTGCTGCACGCCTTGGAACGCCAGGGCTCGAAGCGCGGCGTCGCGGCCCTCTGCATCGGCGGCGGCGAGGCAACCGCGATTGCGGTGGAGCGGGTGAACTGAAGGGCGGAGGCCGCCTCGTCCTTCGAGGCATCTTTCCGCTGCGCTCCAAGATGCGCCTCAGGATGAGGCGGAGAGGCTTTCGGGGGCGTTGTTAATGATAGTCTCGATCTCGGGGATCGTTTCGGAAAGCGGAAAGCAGGTATCGGGTAGCGGTAAGATCAGCCCTCATGGTGAGGTGCGTGGGCCGCAGGCCGGAGCCTCGAACCACGAGGGCGGGTGGTTGGCTTCCGGGCCACCCTCGTCCTTCGACAAGCTCAGGATGAGGGTGGGGTGAGCCTCGCTCCAAGAACACGCCTAGCGATACAAGTGCGTCGCGATGGCTATATTTGAGCGAACCGAAGAGAAGATCAGCTCCGTCGAGAATACCCGAAGCCTCGCGCTATCCGCGAGGCTGATTTCCTCACCCTTCCGACAGTTCCTCCAGGATCGGACAGTCTGGCCGCTCGTTGCCGTGGCAGGCGTGGACCAGGTGTTCCAGCGTGCGTCGGAGCTCCGTTAGCTCGCGGATCTTGCGGTCGATCTCGGTGAGCTTGGAGCTTGCGATATCCTTGACATCGGCGCTGGCGCGGCTCTTGTCCTCGTAGAGCGCCAGCAGCTGCCTGCACTCCTCGACGGAAAAACCCAGGCTGCGCGAGCGATGCAGGAAGCGCAGCTTGTGCACGTCGTCGCTGCCATAGTCCCGATAGCCATTGTCGCTCCGATCCGGGCGGATCAGACCGATTTCCTCGTAGTAGCGGATCGTCTTGGCGGGCAGGCCGGACCGATCGGAGGCTTGGCCGATATTCATCCGAAATCTCCTTATTTGGCGGACCGAAGCCGGAGCGCGTTGGCAATGACCGAGACCGAGGACAGGCTCATGGCGGCGGCGGCGATCATCGGTGACAGCAGCAGGCCGAAAACGGGATAGAGGATGCCTGCGGCGATCGGCACGCCGACGGCGTTGTAGCCGAAGGCAAAGCCGAGGTTCTGCTTGATGTTGCGGATCGTATCCTCCGAAAGGCGGCGAGCGCGGACGATGCCGTTGAGGTCGCCCTTCACCAACGTGATCCCGGCGCTTTCCATGGCGACATCGGCGCCCGTGCCCATCGCTATGCCGACATCGGCTGCGGCGAGCGCCGGTGCGTCGTTGACCCCGTCGCCGGCCATCGCGACCACACGGCCTTCGGCCTTCAACGCATCGATCAGATCTTTCTTGCCTTCCGGCAGGATGTCGGCGCGCACGTCGTCGATCCCCAGGTTCTTGGCAACGGCCTTGGCGGTTTCGGCGTTGTCGCCGGTCGCCATGATGATCTTGAGGCCGCTGTCGTGCAGTGCCTTGATCGCCGCGGCCGTGGTCGGCTTGATGCGATCGGCGACGGCGACGAGGCCGGCGAGACGGCCCTCGAGGGCGACGAACATCACGGTTCTGCCCTCGCTGCGCAGACGCTGCGTCTCGGCTTCGAGCACATCGGTACGGATTCCAAGATCGGCCATCATGGAGGCATTGCCGAGTGCGACAGCGGTTTCGCCGGCCTTGCCCTCGACGCCCTTGCCGGTTCTTGCGGCAAAGCCTGATATGTCGACCAAACTCAAGCCGCGTTCCCGCGCGCCGGCGACGATCGCCTCGGCAAGCGGATGCTCCGAGCCGCGTTCCAGGCTGGCGGCAAGCGACAGCAGGCGGCTTTCGTCGACGCCTGCGACGGGAACGACATCGGTGAGATTGGGCTTGCCTTCCGTTAGCGTGCCGGTTTTGTCGACGATCAGCGTATCGACCTTGGCGAAGCGCTCCAGTGCTTCGGCGTCGCGGACCAGCACGCCCTCATGCGCGCCGCGGCCGGTGGCGATCATGATCGACATCGGTGTGGCCAATCCAAGCGCGCAGGGGCAGGCGATGATCAGCACGGCGACGGCCGCGAGCAATGCATGTGCCAGCCGAGGCTCCGGCCCGACGATCCACCAGACCGCGAAGGCGATGACGGCGGCAGCGATGACAGCGGGGACGAAGATTGCCGAGACGCGATCGACCATCGTCTGGATCGGCGCGCGTGACCGTTGCGCCTTGGCGACGAGCTCGACAATCCGCGACAAGGTAGTTTCGGCGCCGACCTTCTCGGCGCGCATGATCAGCGTGCCATTGCGGTTGATCGTGCCGCCGGTCAAGGCGTCGCCGTTTGCCTTCTCGATCGGCAGGGGTTCGCCGGTGATCATCGATTCGTCGACGGTCGATTGCCCATCGACGACGGAGCCATCCACCGGCACCCGCTCGCCGGGGCGCACACGCAGCCGGTCGCCCGTCTTGATGTCATCGACGGGCACGTCCCTTTCGCTGCCATCGGCGTCGACGCGCCGAGCAGTTTTAGGGGCGAGATCGAGCAGCGCGCGGATCGCCGATCCCGTGCGTTCGCGCGCTTTCAGCTCCAGCACCTGTCCGACAAAAACGAGCGCCACGATGACCGACGCGGCCTCGAAATAGACCGGTACGGTCTCGCCGTGGCCACGGAAACTCATCGGGAAAAGGCCAGGCGCCAGCGTCGCGACGAGGCTGTAGACATAGGCAGTCCCGACGCCGAGACCGATCAGCGTCCACATGTTCGGGCTGCGATTGACGAGCGAGTTCCAGAAACGGCGGAAGAAGGGCAGCGCTGCCCACAAGACCACGGGTGTTGCCAGGACGAGTTCGATCCAGGTGGCCAAGGGCTCGCCGATCCACGCGCGGAAGGGCAGGCCGAGCATCGGTCCCATGCTGAGGGCGAGCAGCGGCACCGATAATCCGGCGCTGATCCACAGGCGGCGGGTAAAGTCGATCAGCTCTGGGTTGGGGCCTTCGTCAGCGGCTGGCACGCCCATCGGTTCGAGCGCCATGCCGCATTTCGGGCAATCGCCGGGGTGATCGCTGACGACCTCGGGATGCATCGGGCAGGTGTAGAGAGTGCCCTTCGGTACAGGCTTCGGCGCCGGTCTGTTGCCGTCCCGATAGGCAGCTGGGTCGGCTTCGAACTTCGATTTGCAGCCCGCCGAGCAGAAGTGGAATTTCTCTCCGTCCTGTTTGAGGAAATGCCGGGCGCTGGCACGGTCGACATCCATGCCGCAGACCGGGTCCTTTGCCGTAAGATAGGTTTCCGGTGCAGCTTCGAATTTCGTGCGGCAGCCGTTGGAGCAGAAGTGAAAGGTGCGGCCATGATAATCCATGGACGGCTTGCCGGCATTCGGGTCGACGGTCATGCCGCAGACGGGATCGCGGATCACCGGCGGCTGCGGTTCGTCGGGATGATGGTGGTGGCTGTGGTCAGGGCCGTGATGGCTATGATCGTGAGCGTCATGCAAGGACATAGGGGACTCCGATGCTCAGGGACGAGCGTTGGATAGGCTTATGAAGCTTCCCGTCGCTGGAAGGTCAAGCAAAAAATAAGCATCGCCGTCCACAGTTGAAAGAGGCGAAGTTCCTAGGTCGCGGCCGCTAGCGGTGTTACCTTCCGCAAGATCGAATCAACCATGTGATTCCAATGCGATATGAGCTCTCCACTCTGCCCCTGACAACGCTTCTGCCTGAGATGACCAAGGCCGAGGATATGTTGGCACGGCTGGACGAGCGGGTGCTGCGGCACGCCGTCAGCGACGGTTTTCGCGAGCGCGGCCATTTTTTCGATGCGGTTGGCGCGCTGTGGGTCGGCGGCGAATTGGTGCATGTCGAGGATCTCGTGCTGCACGATGCGCGCATGGATGCTCGCACGCCGACGCATGAATTGACGATCGCCCACGCCGTCTTGCGGACGCGGCGGCGGCTGTGGAACGCCGATGCGGAATGGGGGCTGGAACTATCGGGCCTCAATGCGTTGCGCAGCGACCTCGGCGACGCCGCCGAGACGGTAACGCCTCGGCCCGCCGCGATCGCGGTGCCGGAAGCCGAAGAGGATGATGACGACGATGATTTCTCAATGGATTTCGCCGAGATCGATGCGGTCATCGCTCGATCCGGCGAAGCGCTGAGCGGCAAGATGCCGGAGCCCAAGGTCGAAAGCGTCGATGATCCTCTCGGGCTTATCCGTGATGAGGATTGGGACGAGAGCGAGCGGCTCGACAATTGGCGAGCCGTCATTCGGCAGGCGGACCTGCTGCCGCCGGCGCTTGGTGCTGCCGTGCTCTTCGATGCATGGGAGCGGATCGAGCCGCTGCGCCGGCAGCATTGGCTGGGCGGCTTGCTCGTCAGCGCCTATCTGCGCGGCCGCGGCAAGGTGACCTCGCATCTGTTTTCTCTGAATACCGGCCTGAAATCCGTCCGGCATGAGCGCCGCCGCGCCCCCGACAGGACGACGCGGCTGATCGCCTTTCTCGAGGCCATGACATTATCCTCCGAGGCAGGACTGAAGGAGCTCGACCGATTGTCGCTCGCCAAACTGCAGATGGAACGGCGGCTCAAGGACCGGCGATCGAACAGCAGCCTGCCCGGTGTCATCGAAATCGTGCTGTCGCGGCCGATCGTCTCGGCGAAGATGGTGGCTCGCCATGTCGGCGTCACCCAGCGCGGCGCCCTCAATCTGGTCGGCGAACTCGGCGTACGCGAGATGACAGGCCGCGGCCGTTATCGCGGCTGGGGTGTACTTTAAGACAGAGAACCCCAGATTTATAGTTCCAGCGCCGCTTCCAGGTTTTACTCGCGAAGCAGCGCAGATTGCTTCTGTTTCAGTCTGTTGTGGAACCGCAGCCATGCCTTTGATCGATACTGCCAATGCCTTCATCGAGCTTTTCGCCCAGCCGATGCGCACCGCAGAGAGCGGTTCACTCGCCGGGCTCACCTTCGCCGCCAAGGACAATATCGATGTTGCTGGCCGCATTACCGGCAATGGCAGCCCGGTCTGGCGGCGCGCACGCGGCCTGGCGCCGGCGCATGCGCCCGTGATTGCACGCCTTCTTGGCGAGGGCGCCGTACTGTCCGGCAAGACGCATATGGACGAGTTTGCCTATAGCCTGATGGGTACCAATGCGCATTTCGGCACGCCGCTCAACAGTGCTGCACCCGATCGCGTGCCTGGCGGCTCTTCGTCGGGATCGGCATCGGCCGTCGCCGCCGGCCTTGTGGATTTCGCGCTCGGCACGGATACGGGCGGATCGGTGCGGCTGCCCGCTTCCTTCAATGGCATTTTCGGCATGCGGCCGAGCCATGGCGCGATCGACATGAGTGGTGTCGTGCCGCTCGGGCCGGGCTACGACACGCTCGGCTGGTTTGCGCGGGATGCGGGGACGCTCGTCCGTGTCGGCCGTGCCCTGGGCCTCGACGGCCATGCCGATTTCTCGACCGCGTGGCTGCCCTCGGATATCTGGACCGGGGTCGATCAAGGGCTTGCCGCCATGCTGCGGCCGCTGGCGGAAAAGGTCGCCGCCAACTTCGATAAGGTCATCACCGATCCCTTGCCGATCGTCGGACCGGAGGAACGGTCCGAGATCTATCGTTTCTGGCAGGGTTATGACGCCTGGCGGACGCTCGGCAAATGGGTGGAGGCGCATGATGCAGAGCTTGGTCCGGATATCGCCGCGCGCTTTGCTGCCGCGCGGGCCGTCACCGACGAGGATTTTACGCGGGCCGACGTCGCACGCCGGGAGATCGCCCAGGCGATGGACGCGGCTCTTGCCGATGGCGTGGTGATGATCATCCCGACTGCACCCGGGCCTGCGCCGCGCAAGGGGTCTTCGCGGGAGGAATTCGAGGCTTACCGGCAGGAAGCGCTCGGCATTCTCTCGATTTCCGGCCATGCCGGCCTGCCGCAGATCTCCATGCCTGCCGTTCGTGTCGAAGGCGGCCCGGTCGGCTTGTCCGTCATCGGCGCGCGCGGCAGCGATGGCGCATTGCTGGCTTTGGTGGCTCGGCTTTCGGGACGGGAACCGTCGTGAGGGAATTGTCGTAGGAGAAAGGGATCGGCCGATGAGTTTCAGAGCGTTGGTGACGGAACGCGATGCCGGTGGCAATGTCTCGTCTGCCGTTGCAGTGCTTGACGACGATCGGCTGCCACCGGGCAATGTCTCGGTCGCCGTGGAATGGGCTGACGTCAACTACAAGGACGGTCTCATTCTGACCGGTGCTGCCGGCTTGGTCAGAACCTATCCGCACATCGGCGGCGTTGATTTTTCGGGAAGCGTGATACAAAGCGACGATCCCCGTTATGTGGTCGGGCAAAAGGTGGTGCTGACCGGCTGGCGCGTCGGCGAGAGTCATTGGGGCGGCTATGCCGAAAAGGCGAGCATCGACGCCGATTGGCTGGTGCCGCTTGCCGAAGGCCTTTCGACGCGGGATGCCATGGTGATGGGCACGGCCGGCCTCACTGCGATGCTGGCGATCGACCGGCTGGAGGAAAACGGGCTCGAACCCGGCAACGGCGAGGTACTGTTGACTGGCGCGGGCGGCGGCGTCGGCTCGGTGGCAATCATGTTGCTTGCCAAGCTCGGCTATGAGGTCACCGCAATTTCTGGCCGTCCCGAGCTTGCGGCGGCACTGAAAACGCTGGGAGCGAAGACGATCCTCAGCCGGGACGAATTCTCCGCTGCGCCCGACAAGCCGCTCGAAAGCGCACGCTGGGCGGCGGCCATCGATTCAGTCGGCGGGGCGATGCTCGGCAAGCTTCTGAAGCAGGTCAAATATCACGGTGCCGTTGCTTCGGTCGGCAATGCCGGCGGTGTCTCGTTGGAGACCAACGTGCTGCCCTTCATCCTGCGTGGTGTCGATCTTCTCGGCATCGACAGCGTCATGCAGCCCTATGCCAGACGCGTGGCTGCCTGGGCTCGCATTGCCGAGCTGTTCGACTTTTCGGCTTATGACGATTTCGTCCGCGAGATCACGCTGGAGGACTTGCCGCATGCCGCAAAGGCCATACTTGCAGGGCAGGTTCGCGGCCGCCTGATCGTAAGACTGTAATTTTGGCATGCTACCCGCAGGGCCTGTGACCGGCTTTGGCCGCAGGACAGCGCGGGCGTGCTTTACCGTTGGTACTTTTACAACCACAACCATAATTTTTATCCAATGTAACAGTTTGTTGCGCTAACCCGCGCAAAAATGGACAAAATTTAATGGCCATACCAAATTCCTAAGCCGCGCGATGCAAGCTAAAGTCGCGGCAATATTGCATCGGCGGCCTATCGACAGCCGAAGCGACGAAGGAAGGTGAGTTTATGGCTCGGACATTTCGGGTCCTGGTATCGGTGGTGGTGATCGGCGCGCTGGGCTATGGCGCCTATGAAACGCGTGACCGCTGGCTTGGCAACGTCGAGCGGATGCTTGGCATACACAACGCTGCAGCTCCGGGCGAACAGGCGCAAGGCCAGCGTCGCGGCGGGCAGGGCCAGGGACAAGGACAGGGCGGCGGCCGGCGTCGCGGTGGTCTCTCGCAGTTTGCAGGCCCGATACCGGTGCTGGCAGCGGATGCGAAATCTTCCGACGTGCCCGTCTATATCGATGGCGTCGGCTCCGTGAAGGCGCTGAATACCGTTACCGTGCGCGCGCAGGTCAACGGCAAGGTCGTCGAGATCGATTTCGAGGAAGGCCAGGACATCAAGAAGGGTGATGTCATCGCCCGCATCGACGATGCCGTCTACAAGGCGCAGCTCGACCAGGCCGTCGGCAAGAAGGCGCAGGACGAGGCGCTGCTGGCCGGCGCAAAACGCGATCTCGAACGCTTCCAGCGTATGGTGCAGACCGCTTCCGGCACGCAGCAGCAGGTCGATACCCAGCTGTCGCTGGTCGCGCAGTATCAGGCGGCAACCCAGTCGGACCAGGCTGCGATCGAAAGCGCCCAGGCAACGCTCGACTACACGACGATCAAGGCGCCGATCGACGGGCGCACCGGCATCCGCAATGTCGATGTCGGCAACCTCGTCAGCTCCTCGGACACGACCGGTATCGTGACGCTGTCGCAAATCAAGCCGATCTCGGTCCTCTTCTCCATCCCGCAGCAGCAGCTTGCCCGCGTCAATGCCGCGAGCGCCAACGGCACGCTCGCCGTGCAGGCGATTTCCAGCGACGGCAAGACCGTGATCGACAATGGTAGCCTCGCCGTGGTCGACAACCAGGTCGATCCGACCACCGGTACCGTCAAGCTGAAGGCCAATTTCCCGAACGACAAGCTCGCGCTCTGGCCGGGCGCCTTCGTCAATGCCCGCCTGTTGGTCGAGACGCTGAAGGGCGTCACGGTCATTCCGACCGCTGCCGTGCAGCGTGGGCCGAACGGCACCTTCGTCTACGTCATCGGGCAGGACGAAACGGTGGCGATGAAGCCGGTTACGGTGCGTCAGCAGGATGACGTGCAGGCCGTCATTGCCGATGGCATCGTGCCCGGCGACAAGATCGTGACGACAGGCTTTGCCCGTCTGCAGGACGGTTCGAAGGTCGCAATTTCCAACGGCGACAGCACGGCCGCGCCGAACGCCACGACGCCGGCCGCCGACGGCCAGCCGGTCGCCGCCAACGATACCCAGCCGGGCAACGAGGCCCAGCCCGGCAATGGCGGCCAACAGGCCAGCGACGGCCAGCGGCCGCATCGCCAGCACGGTGGCCAGGGCGGAGGCAATGGTAATTGGCATGGCGGCAATGGCGGTCATCACCGCCAGGGCAACGATGCCAATGCCACGGCCGGCAATGCCAATGTCGACAATTCCAATACAGGCTCAACGACCGGCGGCAACGATTCCGCCTCGAGCAATTCGAACAACGCGCCTGCGCAACAGCAATGAGTGTTTCGTCGCTTTTCATCAACCGGCCTATAGCCACCTCGCTGCTCGGGGTCGCCATATTGCTGGGTGGCATTCTCGGATTTCTGTTCCTGCCGGTGGCACCGTTGCCGCAGGTGGATTTTCCGACGATTCGGGTGACGACGCAGCTGCCGGGCGCCGATCCCGATACGATGGCGGCACTGGTGACAGCGCCGCTCGAGCGGCCGCTCGGGCAGATTCCGTCGCTGGCGTCGATGACCTCGTCCAGCGCCTTCGGCATCAGCCAGATCACGCTGCAGTTCGATCTCGGCCGTGATATCGACGGCGCGGCACAGGACGTGCAGGCGGCCATCAATGCCGCAGGCTCGACGTTGCCGCGGACCTTGCCCTATCCGCCGACCTATTCGAAGGTGAACCCCGCCGATACGCCGATCGTGACGCTGGCGTTGCGCTCCAACAGCTATTCCATCCGTGAACTCAGCGACTTCGCCGACACGATGATGGCGCAGCGGCTCAGCGAAGTCTCCGGGGTCGGCGACGTCAACATCCAAGGTGGCGTCAAGCCCGCCATCCGCATTCAGGCTGATCTGCCGCGCCTTGCCTCCTATGGGCTGGCGCTAGAAGATCTGCGCGCGGCCATCGTTGCCGCCAGCGTTGCCGGCGCCAAGGGCTCGCTCGATGGGACGCAGCAGAGCTTCACGCTTGCGGCCAACGACCAGATTGTCGATCCCGAGATCTACAAATCCGTCATCGTCGCTTATCGCAACAATGCGCCGGTGCAGATCAAGGATGTCGCAACCGTCGTCGAGGGACTGGAAAACAACCGCGTCGGCGCTTGGTACCAGGGCCAGCCAGCGGTCATCATCGACGTCATGCGCCAGCCGGGCGCCAATGTCATCCAGACGGTCGAGAGCGTGCTGCAGCAGTTGCCGAAACTCAAGCAGTCGCTGCCCGCGGGGATTTCGCTCGATATCGTCAACGATCGCACCGAGACGATCCGCGCCTCCATTCACGACGTGCAGTGGACGCTCGCCATCAGTATCGGCCTCGTCATCTTCGTCGTGCTGCTGTTTCTCAGAACGGTCACGGCGACGATCATTGCCGGCGTGGCGCTGCCGCTGTCGCTAATCGCGACCTTCGGCGTCATGTGGTTTGCCGGGTTCAGCCTCGACAATCTGTCGCTGATGGCGTTGACGATCGGTACCGGCTTCGTCGTCGACGACGCCATCGTGATGATCGAAAACATCGCCCGCCATCTCGAAGAGGGCGAAAGCCCGATGCAGGCGGCGCTGAAGGGCGCTGGCGAAATCGGCTTCACCATCATATCGCTGACCTTCTCGCTGATTGCCGTTTTCATCCCGCTGCTATTCATGACCGGCATCGTCGGACGCATGTTCCGCGAATTCGCCTTGACGCTCACCATCGCCGTCATCGTCTCGGCCATCGTTTCGCTGACGCTGACCCCGATGATGTGCGCCCGCATCCTGCGCCAGCCGAAGGAACGTCGCGGCGGCCTGCTTGCCGGCACGGATCGCTTCATGGAACGGCTGATCGAGGGTTACAGGCGCAGCCTCGTCTGGGCAGTCGATCGCAGTGCACTGATGCTGCTCGTCACCGTCGCCACGCTGGCAGCGACCATCGCGCTCTACGTGGTCATCCCGAAGGGCTTTTTACCGGCGCAGGATAC
>JAGWJK010000723.1 GCA_028865845.1 Rhizobiaceae bacterium | reverse complement strand
CCAACGACATGGCGGCGATGATGATCGGCGACGTCAAGCTTGCGGAACTCGATACGCGCATACCGGTGCCGGAAACCGCAAAGGCGGTCCTGAAGGTCGAGCAGGTCAAGGCACCGGATCGGTCCGGCCTGAAGACCATCGAGATTGAAAACCTGACGGTGCGCTCCGGTGAAATCGTCGGCATCGCCGGCATTTCCGGCAACGGACAGAAGGAGTTGAGCGAGATCCTCGCCGGTCAGCGCCCGACCGACACCGGTACCGTCAGCGTCAACGGTGCAGCCTATGGAGCGACCCGGCAGGAAACGCGGAAAAACAACGTGCGCTTCATTCCCGAGGAGCCGTTGCAGAACGCCTGCGCGCCGAAAATGACCGTCAGCGAGAACCTCGCCTTCCGCACCTTCGATCTCAAGTCCGACGGCACCGATGCGATTTGGCTGAACAAGGGGAAAATGAAGAAACGCGCGATCGATCTGATCTCCGACTTCAAGGTCAAGACCGCGTCCTCCTCGTCCCCGATCGCCGCGCTGTCGGGCGGCAACGTCCAGCGCGCGGTATTGGCGCGGGAACTGACCGGCGAGGTCGACCTGCTGATCGTTTCCAATCCGTGCTTCGGCCTCGATTTTTCGGCGGTCGCCGAAATCCGGGCCAGGATCATGCGAGCCCGCAACGCCGGAGCCGCGGTCCTGCTGCTCTCCGAAGATCTCGACGAATTGCTGGAAATGTCCGATCGCATCATGGTCATATCCGAAGGCAAGCTTGTCTACGAGACGGCGGCACGCGCGGCGGATATTTCCGTGATCGGCTCGCACATGGCGGGGCATCACTGATGGCGAACATCAAGGCTCAACCCTTCGCCTTCCCGCTGAAGCGCGACCAGATGGCCCTGATCGTCATCGATATGCAGCGCGACTTCGCCGAACCGGGCGGCTTCGGCGCCAGCCTCGGCAACGACGTCAGCCGCATCACCAGGATCGTTCCCGACGTGAAGCGGCTGATCGAGGGGTTTCGCAACGCCGGCCTGCCGGTCATCCATACGATGGAATGCCACAGGCCGGATTTCTCCGATCTTCCGCCTGCCAAGCGCGACCGCGGCAATCCTACGCTCCGGATCGGTGACGAGGGTCCGATGGGCCGCATCCTGATCGCCGGCGAGCCGGGCACCGCGATCCTGCCGGAACTGGCGCCAATCGATGGTGAGATCGTCATCGAGAAACCCGGCAAAGGCGCTTTCTATGCCACGACGCTTGGCGATGTGCTGAAGGAGAAAGGCATCGGCCAACTGGTTTTTGCCGGCGTTACCACCGAAGTCTGCGTGCAGACGACGATGCGCGAAGCGAACGATCGCGGCTACGAATGCCTGCTCGCCGAGGAGGCGACAGAGAGTTATTTTCCCGAATTCAAGGCCGCTGCCATTGCGATGATCCGCGCCCAGGGCGCGATCGTCGGCTGGACGGCGCATATCGATGACATATTGGAGGGCATCAATGCCTGAGACAACACGCGAACTGCTGACGACAGGCGGCTGGAAGGACCTGACTTTCGGGCCATTCCGCGAAGACGTCACGATCCATTGGATCCAGCCCTTCGCGGGCGATCAACCGGGCGTGGCCCTGCTGAAATACGAAGCCGGGGCCTCCGTTCCACGCCATCGGCACGAGGGCCTCGAAACCATTCTGGTGCTGGAAGGCACACAGTCGGACGAAGCCGGCGACTACGGCAAGGGTAGCTATGTCGTCAACCTCGCCGGTACCGAACATTCGGTCTGGAGCGATACCGGCTGTGTCGTGCTCATCCAATGGGATCGACCGGTCAAGATTTTGGCGGAGGAGGCAGCATGAGATCGGGAGCAGCTTTCGATATCGCGTCGCTGCATGAGTTCTATGGGCGCGGCTGGTCGGTGGAAGCCATGGTGGAGATGGTTTTCGCCCGCATTGCGGAGGTCGCTGATCCCGGCATTTTCATAGATCTTGCCGACAAGCGCGATCTGCTGGCAGAGGCGGCAGCGCTTGGCTCTTTCGATCCGATCGCCAAGCCGCTTTGGGGCATCCCCTTCGCCGTCAAGGACAATATCGACGTTGCCGGCATGCCGACCACGGCCGCCTGCCCGGACTACGCCTATATGCCCAAAGCCGATGCGACCGTTGTGCGTCTGCTGAAGGAAGCCGGCGCTTTGGTCGTCGGCAAGACCAATCTCGATCAATTCGCAACCGGCCTCGTCGGCGTCCGCTCGCCCTACCCGATTCCGCGCAATGCAATCGATCCGGCGCTCGTCCCGGGTGGCTCCAGCTCCGGCTCGGCAGTCGCAACGGCGCAAGGCATCGTCAGCTTTGCCCTTGGGACGGATACGGCGGGTTCCGGCCGCATTCCCGCCGGGCTCAACAATATCGTCGGGCTGAAACCTACCGTCGGCGCGCTCTCCACGACCGGCGTGATACCGGCTTGCAAGACGCTCGACTGCGTCTCGATCTTCGCGCTGACGACCGATGATGCCTTCAAGGTCTTCTCGGTTGCCGCCAGGCACGATGCCACCGATGCCTATTCGAAATCCGTGCCTGCCGTGGGCTTCGGCGAAACGCCACCGGTGCTCCGGATCGCCGTGCCGTTGAAGGCGGACCGCCAATTCTTCGGCGACGCGGTGATGGAAGCCGCCTATGACGACGCCCTGGCGAAGCTCTTGGAGCTCGGTCACCATCTTGTCGAAGTTCCATTCGACGATTTTTATAAGGTTGCCAATCTGCTCTACGAAGGCGCATGGGTCGCGGAGCGCTACGCCGCCGTCAAGGATTTCTTCGACACTAAGGAAGACAGCTTCCATCCCGTGACACGAAAGATCTACGGCGGCGCCAAGTCGCTATCGGCCGCGGATGCTTTCAACGGCTTCTATGCCCTGCAGGCGTTGAAGCAAAAACTCGCTCCCGTGATCGCTTCCGTCGATCTCTTCTGCCTGCCAACGGCGCCGCGGCACTACACCCGCGCCGAACTCGAGGCCGAGCCGATCCGCGAGAACTCCCGCCTCGGCACTTACACCAATTTCGTCAATCTGCTTGATCTCTGCGGCATTGCCGTACCGACCGGCACGCGAAGCGATGGCCTGCCCGCAAGCGTTACCTTGCTTGCTCCCGCAGGCCGCGACGGCCTCACGGCATCGCTTGCCCGCGACCTCCATCAGGTGAGCGGCCTCACACTGGGTGCGACCGGCTGGCCCTTGCCCGCCCCATCGACCGCGGCGGAGGTCACGAATAGTGAGCTGATCGACATCGTCGTCGTCGGTGCTCACCTCTCCGGCATGCCGCTCAACGGGCAGCTTCGCGACCTCAATGCCGTCTTCAAGCGGGAAGGTCAGACCTCGGCTTCTTATCGCCTTTATGCGCTTGCGGGCCAGACGCCGGCAAAGCCAGGCCTGGCGCGGGTCGAGGAAGGAGAAGGGCGTGAAATCGAGATCGAGATCTGGTCACTGACGCCGTCGGCCTTTGGCAGGTTC
>JAGWJK010000722.1 GCA_028865845.1 Rhizobiaceae bacterium | reverse complement strand
CAGCCTCGTTCGCGCCCTGCCAGATCATTTCCGCCAGCGCGTCGCGCAGGTTGAGCGTCTGAGGCAGGTGATGGTCGAGACCCGGCTGCACCGGCTGCATGCTGTCCTTCAACGGCAGCAGCGACATCAACTTCAGTGCGCGGCCGGACGTGCCGGTCAGCTGTTGCACGAAAGGATCCGCCGGTTCGGTCAGGATCTTTTCGGGCTCGGAGCATTGCAGCATCTTGCCGCCGCTCATGACGGCGATCTTGTGACCGAGATGAAAGGCCTCGTCCATGTCGTGGGTGACGAGGATGATCGTTGTACCGAACTGCTTCTGGATGGCGAGGAGATCGTCCTGCGCCTTGCCGCGGATCACCGGATCGAGCGCGCCGAAGGGCTCGTCCATCAACAAGACTTCCGGTTCCGCTGCCAAAGCGCGCGCCACGCCGACGCGCTGCTGCTGGCCGCCCGACAGCTGGCTTGGATATTTCGTGGCGAACATGCCGGGTTCGAGATGGAAAAGCTCGAGCAGCTCTTCGACCCGCTGGTCGATGCGCCCTTTATCCCAGCCAAGCAGTTGCGGCACTGTTGCGATGTTCTGGGCCACGGTGCGATGCGGAAACAGGCCATGTCCCTGGATGGCATAGCCGATGCGGCGGCGCAGTTCGGTCGCCGGCACGTTCATGATATCGCGGCCGCCGACCGAAATATGGCCATCCGAAATCGGCACCAGCCGGTTGATCATCCGCATCAAGGTGGACTTGCCGGAGCCGGAGGTGCCTACGATGACGGTAATCGTGCCTTTTTCGACGGTCATGCTGACATTGTCGACAACCGTGGCCGTGCCGTAGCGCTTGGTCACGCCTTTGAGTTCAATCATCGTCTCCGGCGTGGTCGTCATGCGTGCTGTCCCCGAATGCTGTCGATGACCGCATCGAGGATGACGGCCGATGAGAAGGCAAGAAAAACCGTCGGCACGGCGCCGAGCAGCACGAGATCATTGGCCGTCTGGCCGATGCCCTGGAAAATGAACAGGCCGAAGCCGCCGCCGCCGATCAGCGCAGCCACGGTCACAAGGCCGATCGCCTGGACCAGCACGATGCGGATGCCGGTGAGAATGACGGGGAAGGCGAGGGGCAGGTCGATGCCGGTGAGGATCTGCCGGCGCGTCAATCCCATACCGGCAGCGGCGTCGCGCACGGAAGGATCGACGCCGGCAAGGCCGACGACGGTGTTGGCGACGATCGGCAGCAGCGAATAGATCACCAGCGCCACCAGCGCAGGTGCTGCGCCGATGCCCTTGATGCCGATCGCTGCGGCAAAGGGCACGTTGTTGGCGATATAGCCGAGCGGCAGCATCAGGATGCCGAACAGCGCCAGGCTCGGAATGGTCTGCACCAGGCTCAGCCCGCGCAGCACCGCAGCGCGCAGCCTCGGATTCCAATAGCAGAATATCCCGAGCGGCAGGGCAAGCACGATGGCGATGGCAACGGAGCCGAGCGACAGGAAGACGTGGCCAAGCGCCTCGTTCCAGAACTTGTCGGCATTGTTGCCGTATTCCTTCATGATCGACAGATTGTCGAGCAATCCGGATTTGAAGATCACGCCGAGAATGGCGGCATAGACGGCAAGGGCCGCGACGCGGAGCCAGGGCGTCAGCTGCAGTTTCACGAGGGCATCGGAAATCACCAGTCCGATGACTGCGAGCAGCACCCAGAAGGCGCCGCCCGGCGTAATGCGGGCCACGGTACTGCCGGGCGGGGTCGCCGCGGTGGAAACGATGCCGAGCGTGACGATGAGTAGCGCGATGGCAATCGTGCCGACGGCGAGACGGGCAAGCTGGTTGCGCACGAAAAGTGCGGCAAGCGCGGTGGCGATGAGCAGGATGAGAAGTGCGAGCGCCCCTGGCTGCGCGAGAAGCTGTGTGAGCAATTGCGGCTTGCCGGCCGCGATGCGGTTTGCCTTGACGATGATGAACGGCATCCAAGCCGCTGCGGCGATGCCACCGGCCACCAGCACCACTCCGAGGCGGTCCACCCGGCGGGCCGCAAGCGCATCTTCCATCAAGCAAGCTCCATCAGCGCATGATCTCGAACGATCCGCCGCAAGTTCGAGACAGGGCCACGTCCAGTCCAAAAATCTTGCGGCCCGACTCTGTCAGAGAAGGGCCGCAAGGATAGTGTGAGGCATTTTACTTCAGGAAGCCATTGTCCTTGAGATAGGATTCGGCAACGGCCTTCGCCGGTTCGCCGTCGACCTGGATGCGGCCGTTCAGCTTGCGCAGCACGTCGGCGGTCAGGCCCTTGAAGATTGGCGCCAGAACCTCTTCGATCTTCGGATTGGCCTTCAGCACGGTCTCGCGAATGATCGGCGTCGGTGCGTAGACCGGCTGCACGCTCTTGTCATCTTCGAGAACGGTCAGTTCGGCCGCTTCGATGGCGCCGTCCGTGCCGTAGACCATGGCGGTGTTGACGCCGTTGGTCTGGTCGGCCGCAGCTTTGATCGTTGCTGCGGTGTCACCGCCGGAAAGCACGACTTCCTGATCAGGCTTGATCTGGAAGCTGTAGGTCGTCTGGAACGCCGGCAGTGCGGCCGGTGAATTGACGAATTCCGACGAAGCGGCAAGCTTCACCGGACCGCCGCCTGCAACCCATTTGCCGAAGTCGGACATGGTCTTGAGTTTGGCCGGGCCGGCAACGTCGTTGCGTACGGCGATCGCCCAGGTGTTGTTGGCCGGCGACGGCGTCAGCCAGACGATCTTGTTGGCATCGTAGTCCAGCTTCTTTGCCAGCGCGTAACCCTGGTCGATGTTCTTCCAGGCAGCATCGTCGGCCTTGTTGAAGAAGAAGCCGGCATTGCCGGTGTATTCGGCATAGATGTCGATTTCGCCGGCAGTGATCGCCTTGCGCAGAACCGGCGTGGTGCCGAGAGCGATGCGATCCTGGGCCTTGATGCCGTTGGCGTTGAGGGCCGCGAGGATGATGTTGCCAAGCAACGTGCCTTCGGTATCGATTTTCGAAGAGACGACGACGTCGGCAGCGCTGGCGCTACTGGCGACGAAAGCCGCGAGCGTGGCGGCAAGTGCGAGCTTCTTGAACATGATGTTTCCTTTGTACCCCGTTAAAACCGTTGTCTCGCGCACCCGTTCGGTCTCGGGGCCGGTCCCCGGACGCGCGATATTATGCTGCGGGCCGAAAACCCGCAGGCGAAGTCGTAATCTGCGCATGGGAGATAGTGCTTGCCATCGAAAAATCGATGACCTGCCGGTCCGCCCCCTGCGATCGCCGCGCGATTATGACGAGGGTCCTCGGCATAAGCGCGAAAATAGATTTCTTTTTTCGGGGGCAAGTGCGTTTGTTTTTGTTCCCCTTACCCGTTTGGCGTCGTTCCGATCTCTTGTGATTGCCAGGACCAGCAGGACGCCGGATGAAACGATAGCCTAGCTTTTCTGGTTTGGGATATCTTTTTTGCGGAACACATCATATCCTCACCGCATCGTGAA
>JAGWJK010000008.1 GCA_028865845.1 Rhizobiaceae bacterium | reverse complement strand
GCTTCCGAGGTAGCGGACGGACCGCAGAGTGTCATCGCCGAACAGGTGGAAATGGGTGTGGCGGTCCGCATGGCCGTGATGGAGGCCCTGCTGATCTCGCAAAACCAGGGACCCCGCACCGAGGGAGTTGGCGCATGAGCAACTCGATCGTCCTCAAGAACGTTCGCATCATCGATCCCTCGCGCAATCTCGACGAGACCGGCACGATCATCGTCGAAAACGGCATCGTCATCGCGTCCGGCAAGGATACGGCCGGCGTCACGGTGCCGAACGGTGCGCAAGTCCGGGATTGCACCGGACTTGTCGCCATTCCGGGGCTGGTCGATGCCCGCGTCCATGTCGGCGAGCCCGGCGGAGAACACCGCGAGACCATCGCTTCGGCAAGCCGCGCGGCCGCGGCAGGCGGCGTCACCTCGTTCATCATGATGCCGGACACCGATCCCGTCATCGACGACATCGCATTGGTCGAATTCGTGCGGAAAACGGCGCGCGACACGGCGGTGGTCAACGTCTACCCAGCAGCGGCGATCACCAAGGGGCTTGCCGGCGAGGAAATGACCGAAATCGGCCTGCTGCGGGAAGCCGGCGCAGTCGCCTTTACGGACGCGCATTCTGGCGTCTACGACACGCAGGTCCTGCGCCGCATCATGACCTATGCGCGCGAATTCGGCGCTGTCATCTCGTGTGAGACCCGCGACAAATATCTCGGCGCCAACGGCGTCATGCACGAAGGGTTGTTCGCAAGTTGGCTCGGCCTTTCCGGCATTCCGAAGGAAGCCGAGTTGCTCCCGCTGGAGCGCGATCTCCGTATCGCCGCCTTGACCCGCAGCAATTATCACGCGGCGATGATTTCCGTGCCGGAATCAGCGGAAGCCATCCGGCTGGCCCGCCAGCGCGGCGCCAAGGTCACCTGCGGCGTATCCATCAACAATCTAGCTCTGAACGAAAACGACATCGGCGAATATCGGACCTTCTTCAAACTCTACCCGCCGCTGCGCTCGGAAGACGACCGCATCGCCATGGTCGAGGCGCTGGCGGACGGCACTATCGACATCATCGTATCGTCGCATGATCCGCAGGACGTGGATACGAAGCGCCTGCCCTTCGGCGAAGCCGAGGACGGCGCCGTCGGGCTTGAAACGCTGCTTGCCGCCGCACTTCGCCTCTATCACAGCGGCCAGGTGAGCCTGATGCGGCTGATCGATGCTATGTCGACGCGGCCGGCGCAGATCTTCGGCCTGGATGCGGGTACTCTGAAGCCCGGCGCCAAGGCCGATATCGCGCTCATCGATCTCGACGAACCTTGGCTTGTCGCCAAAGACATGCTTCTGTCGCGCTCGAAGAATACACCGTTCGAGGACGCAAGAATGAGCGGCCGAACGATTGCCACTTATGTAGGAGGCAAGCTCGTCCACAGTCTTTAGACGGGACGGCTTATGGGGAATAGAATGTGATGGCGGAATTCTGGACATGGCAGCTGACGCTGCCGACCGCGCTGGCGGCCCTTGTCGTCGGTTACCTGCTTGGCTCGATTCCCTTCGGCCTCATTCTGACCCGCATGGCCGGGCTGGGCGATGTGCGCAACATCGGCTCCGGCAACATCGGCGCAACCAATGTGCTGCGTACCGGCAACAAGGGGCTCGCGGCAGCGACGCTGCTTCTCGACGCCTTCAAGGGGACCGCCGCCGTTTTGATCGTCGCGCATTTCCTCGGTGACGATGCGGGCATCCTTGCCGGCTTCGCGGCCTTCATCGGCCATATCTTTCCCGTCTGGATCGGCTTCAAGGGCGGCAAGGGCGTGGCGACCTTTCTCGGGATTACCCTTGGCCTCGCGCCGCTGATGGCGCTGATCTTCGCCATCGTCTGGCTGGCGATCGCGGTTACCACCCGCTACTCCTCGCTATCAGCGCTGGTTGCAACCCTTGTGATTCCGGTTGCATTGTGGATACTGAGCGCCGACAAGATCGCCGCGGCGCTGGCGTTGATGACCATCATTTGCTGGTACAAGCACAAAGCCAATATCGCCCGGCTCACCGCCGGGACGGAAAGCAAGATCGGAGCGAAGGGGTAATGGTGGCTGGCAGCGCAGGACGAACGGGAATTGCGCTGACGGAAAAACAAAGAATAGCCTGGCTGAGGCTCATTCGCTCCGACAATGTCGGCCCCACCACCTTTCGCGACCTCATCAATCATTATGGTTCGGCCGAAACCGCGCTCGCCATGCTGCCGGAGCTCTCGCAGCGTGGCGGGTCGACACGGGTCATCCGCATCGCCAGCGAGCAGGACGCGTTGCGAGAGCTGGAAGCGGTGCATCGATTCGGAGCGCGTTTCATCGGCATCGGTGAACCGGACTATCCGCAAGCCTTGCGCGAGATCGACGGGGCGCCGCCGCTCCTTGCCGTCAAGGGAAACCTGGCGACGGCGACACGGCCGGCGATCGGCATCGTCGGCTCGCGCAATGCCTCCATCAGTGGCGCCAAATTCACCGCCATGATCGCCCAGGCCTGCGGCAGGGCCGGCTATGCGGTCATCTCCGGTCTTGCACGCGGCATCGATACCGCCGCCCATCGTGCCAGCCTCGAAACCGGCACGATTGCCGCCATGGCCGGTGGCCTCGACCAGCCTTATCCGCCGGAAAATATCGGACTTCTCGAGGAAATATGGAGCGGTAACGGCCTTGCCATCAGCGAAATGCCGTTTGGCTGGGAGCCCCGGGCGCGCGATTTTCCGAGGCGCAATCGGCTGATATCGGGCGTCTCGCTCGGTATGGTCGTGGTGGAAGCGGCCACGCGCTCGGGCTCGTTGATCACAGCCCGCCTTGCCGGCGAATTCGGCCGCCTGGTGTTTGCCGTTCCGGGTTCGCCGCTCGACCCGCGCTGCGAGGGCACCAACGGCCTGCTGAAGGACGGCGCGATGATCGTGACGCACCCCGATGACGTCGTCGAAGCCCTACGGCCGTTGGCCGAGCCCGATCTTTTCCGCGCGCATCTCGCCGAGCCGCCGGTCGAGAGGAGCGGCAGGCCGATATCGCTGCCGCCGGACGACAGCTACCGCGGACGGATCGTCGATGCGCTCGGACCGACCCCGGTCGAGATCGACGATATCATCCGCCATACCGGCTTTTCCGTCTCGGCGGTCCACTCCGTATTGCTCGAACTCGACCTCGCTGGCCGGCTGCATCGGCACCCCGGCGGATTGGTGTCGATCTCGATGCTGGATTGACAGCGGCAATGACCGACCCGATATGAGCACCGTACCGACACCCCCGAAAGCCGGCAACGCTTTGTTAAGCATTGTAGCATGGATGCCATCCTGCCCGAATTGCATGGCCGCCCCAGGGGCAAAAATTGACATCTCCTCTTGACCGCAGCGGATTCCCTGTCCATGTCGGAAGGCCGGGGAGCCAAAAAACTTCTGTCTCTCCCGCGCCCTTTTTCGGCGCGACCTCGTATTCAGAGAATTATGATGAACGTTGTAGTGGTGGAATCGCCTGCCAAGGCCAAGACGATCAACAAGTATCTGGGACCCGGATATAAGGTTCTTGCCTCCTTCGGCCACGTGCGCGACCTACCTGCCAAGGACGGCTCGGTACTTCCCGATCAGGACTTCGAAATGCTTTGGGAAGTGGACGGCGCTTCCCAGAAGCGGATGAAGGATATCGCCGACGCGGTGAAATCCTCCGACAGCCTCTTTCTTGCGACCGACCCGGATCGCGAAGGTGAAGCCATTTCCTGGCATGTGCTCGATCTGCTCAACAAGAAGCGCGTCATCAACGGCAAGCCCGTCAAGCGCGTCGTCTTCAACGCCATCACCAAGAAGGCCGTGCTCGACGCGATGGCCGATCCGCGCGACATCGACGTGCCGCTGGTCGACGCCTATCTCGCCCGCCGCGCACTCGACTATCTGGTCGGCTTCAATCTGTCGCCGGTGCTGTGGCGCAAGCTGCCCGGCGCCCGTTCGGCCGGCCGCGTGCAATCGGTGGCACTTCGCCTCGTTTGCGATCGCGAGTCGGAGATCGAACGTTTCATCTCCGAAGAATACTGGAATCTTTCAGCCATTCTGAAGACGCCGCGCGGTGACGAATTCGAAGCCCGGCTTGTCGCCGCCAACGGCAAGCGCCTGCAGCCGCGCTCGATCGCCAATGGCGAGGAAGCAGCCAAGCTGAAGGCGTTGCTGGAAGGCGCGGCCTACGTCGTCGACAGCGTCGAGGCAAAGCCGGTCAAGCGCAATCCGAGCCCGCCGTTTACCACGTCAACCCTGCAGCAGGCCGCCTCCTCCAAGCTCGGCTTCTCGGCCTCGCGCACGATGCAGGTAGCGCAGAAGCTTTATGAAGGCGTCGACATCGGCGGCGAAACCGTTGGTCTCATCACCTACATGCGTACCGACGGCGTGCAGATGGCGCCGGAAGCGATCGATGCATCGCGTCGCGCCATCGCCGATCAGTTCGGCAATCGCTACCTGCCGGAAAAGGCCCGCTTCTATTCCACCAAGGCGAAGAACGCCCAGGAAGCGCACGAAGCGATCCGCCCGACCGATTTCGACCGGACACCCGACCGCGTCCGCAAATTCCTCGATGCGGATCAGTTGCGCCTTTACGACCTGATCTGGAAGCGCGGCATTGCCAGCCAGATGGCTTCGGCTGAAATCGAGCGCACCACCGTCGAGATTCTTGCCGACAAAAACGGCGAGAAGGCCGGATTGCGTGCCGTCGGCTCGGTGATCCGTTTCGACGGCTTCATTGCTGCCTATACCGATCAGAAGGAAGATGGCGAGCAGAGCGACGATGCCGACGACGAGGATGGCCGTCTGCCGGAGATCAATGCCCGCGAGAACCTCGCCAAGCAGAAGATCAATTCGACTCAGCATTTCACCGAACCGCCGCCGCGCTATTCGGAAGCATCGCTGATCAAGAAGATGGAAGAACTCGGCATCGGCCGGCCGTCCACTTATGCGGCGACGCTCGCGACGCTGCGCGATCGCGACTATGTGACGATCGACAAGCGCAAGCTGGTGCCGCAGGCCAAAGGCCGGCTGGTTACCGCTTTCCTCGAAAGCTTCTTCACGAAATACGTCGAATACGATTTCACTGCGGATCTCGAGGAAAAGCTCGACCGCATCTCCGCGGGCGAACTGAACTGGAAAGACGTGCTGCGCGACTTTTGGCGCGATTTCTTCGCCCAGATCGAGGATACGAAGGAGCTGCGCGTCACCAATGTGCTCGACGCGCTGAACGACGCGCTCGCCCCGCTGGTCTTCCCCAAGCGCGAAGACGGCAGCGATCCGCGCATCTGCCAGGTTTGCGGCACAGGCAACCTGTCGCTGAAGCTCGGCAAATACGGCGCCTTCGTCGGCTGCTCCAACTATCCGGACTGCAACTACACGCGCCAGCTTTCTTCGGAAAACGGTGCGGAAGCGGAAGCAGCGGCCCTCAACGAGCCGAAGGCCCTCGGCACCGATCCGGTGACCAACGAGGAGCTGACGTTGCGCTCGGGCCGTTTCGGACCCTATATCCAGCGCGGCGACGGCAAGGAAGCCAAGCGCGCTTCGCTGCCGAAGGGCTGGAAACCTGATGATATCGACTACGAGAAGGCGCTGGCGCTGATCTCGTTGCCGCGCGACATCGGCAAACATCCCGAAAGCGGCAAGATGATCTCGTCCGGCATCGGCCGTTATGGACCATTCCTGCTTCATGACGGCACCTACGCCAATCTCGAAAGCGTCGAGGACGTCTTTACCGTCGGTCTGAACCGCGCCGTGACCGTGCTTGCCGAAAAGCAGAGCAAGGCTGGTGGCGGCGCCCGCGGCGGCACGCCGGCAGCGCTGAAGGATCTCGGGCAACATCCCGACGGCGGCGCGATTACGGTTCGCGATGGGAAATACGGGCCTTACGTTAATTGGGGCAAGGTCAACGCTACCTTGCCGAAGGGCACCGACCCGCAGGCAATCACCGTCGAAGAAGCCCTGGCGCTGATCGCAGCCAAGGCCGGCAAGGGCGGCGCCACGACCAAGAAGGCAGCGCCCGCCAAGGCAAAGACCGCAGCGGCAGGCGCGAAGGCGACCAAGACGACCGCCAAGCCGAAGGCTGCAGCCAAGAAGCCGGCGGCCAAGACGACAGCAAAGAAGAAGAGCGAAGAGTGAGCAGAGAACCGCGCGGCAGGATACCATCGTCGGAACGGCGTTCCGGCAAGCCCGGCCGTGCCGCCAAGGGGCACGACGAGGCCGAGCCGATGATGGCGATCGTCCACGGCACCTTGCCGCCGCGGGAGGTCATCCTGCGTTTCATCGCCGATCACCCGCAGCAGGCTTCGAAGCGCGAGCTTGCCAAGGCCTTTGGGCTGAAGGGCGAGAGCCGCGTCGAGCTGAAGAACCTGCTGCGCGAGCTAGAAGAAGACGGGATGGTGCAGAAGAGCCGCAAATCGCTCATCCGCCCCGGCGCGCTGCCGCCGATCGCCGTTCTCGATATTACCACCCGTGACAAGGATGGCATGCTGATCGGCCGACCGACCGAATGGCCGGAAGACAACGGCGCAGCGCCGGCTGTGCTGATCAAGCAGTCGTCGTCGCCGGCCGGCCGCAACGGCAAGGGCAAGGCTCCCGTCGCCGGCATGGGCGACCGCATTCTCGCCAAGATCTTCCCCGCCGTCGATCACGGCGGCCCCGCCTACACCGCGCGCATCATCAAGGTCATCGACAAGCGTCAGGGCGCCACCATGGGCGTGTTTCGCGAGACGCCGGGCGGCGGCGGGCGGCTGATGCCGATCGAGCGGCGCGGCGAAGAAATGGTGATCGATCCCGATTATACGGGCGACGCGAAAGACGGCGATCTCATCGAAGTCGAGATCGCGCGCCTGGGCCGCTTCGGCCTGCAGCGCGCCAGGGTTCTGTCGGTTGTCGGCTCGGTGGCTTCCGAGAAGGCGATCTCGATGATCGCGATCCATGCCCATGGCATCCCGCACGTCTTTCCGGCAGCGGCGATCGCCGAAGCCGATGCGGCAAAGGCTGCGACCATGTCGCACCGCGAGGATTGGCGCGGCTTGCCGCTGATCACCATCGATCCGGCCGATGCCAAGGATCATGACGACGCGGTCTATGCGGAAATGGACCCCTCGCCCGACAATCCCAACGGGATCATCGTCACCGTCGCCATTGCCGATGTCTCCTGGTATGTCCGCCCCGGCTCGGCGCTCGACCGCGAGGCGTTGAAGCGCGGCAATTCCGTCTACTTTCCCGATCGCGTCGTGCCGATGCTGCCGGAGCGCATTTCCAACGACCTCTGCTCGCTCAAGGAAGGCGTCGATCGCCCGGCGCTTGCAGTGCGGATGATCTTCTCTAAGGAAGGCCGCAAGGCGGGCCACACATTCCATCGCATCATGATGCGGAGTGCGGCAAAGCTCTCCTACCAGCAGGCTCAGGCCGCCGTCGACGGCAATCCCGACGACAAGACCGGACCGCTGCTGGAACCGATCCTCAGGCCGCTGTGGCACGCCTACGAGGTGATGAAGCTTGGCCGCGACCGGCGTCAGCCGCTGGAGCTGGATATGCCCGAGCGCAAGATCCTGCTGAAGCCCGACGGCGCCGTTGACCGCGTCTTCGTGCCGGCTCGCCTCGATGCCCATAAGCTCATCGAGGAAATGATGATCCAGGCGAACGTGGCCGCCGCCGAAACGCTGGAAAAAAAGAAGCAGGCGCTGATCTACCGCATCCACGACGGCCCGACGCTTGCCAAGCAGGAGGTGTTGCGCGAATTCCTGGCAACGCTCGGCATTTCGCTTGCCAAGGGTGGCAATGTACGCGCCAACAGCTTCAACGGCATTCTCGCCAAGGCAGAGGGCACTGCGCACCAGACCATGGTCAACGAAATGGTGCTGCGCTCGCAGAGCCAGGCGATCTACAGTCCCGACAATATCGGGCACTTCGGCTTGAACCTGATGAAATACGCGCATTTCACCTCTCCGATCCGCCGTTACGCCGATCTGATCGTGCATCGCGCCCTCGTCGGCTCCCTTGGCTTCGGCGAAGGCGGCATCACGCCGGACGAAGAGGCTGCGCTCGATGATATCGCCGCCGAAATCTCCACTTTCGAGCGCCGGGCGATGGCGGCCGAGCGTGAGACGGTCGACCGGCTGATCGCACATCATCTCGCCGGCCGCGTCGGCGAGGAATTCGAAGCCCGTGTCGGCGGTGTCACCAAGTCGGGACTTTTTGTCACTCTGCCGGACTATGGCGCCGACGGTTTCATCCCTATATCTACGCTCGGCTCCGACTATTTCATCTATGACGAGGCGCATCAGGCGCTGACGGGTGAACGGACGGGACTCGGTTATCGCCTCGGCGACAGCGTGACGGTGCGGCTGGCGGAAGCAATCCCGCTCGCGGGCGCCTTGCGCTTCGAGATGCTGAGCGAGGGCCGCGACATGCCGACGGCGGTGCGTTCCTTCCACAAGGCAACGCGCCGCGATAAAAGCCCGGTCCGCAAGAAGGCCGGGACAAGACCACCGCGCGGGCGCAGATAAGAAACGACGGCCGCCGGCAGGAAGGAAACATTCATGACGAGCAGCCAGTCCAATCCCGTCCGTTACGGTGGCCCCGACGAGGCCGAACGTCCACTGGGACGATCCATCGTTCGCGGCATGCTCAATCGCTGCCCGCATTGCGGCACCGGCAAACTCTTCCGTGCCTTCCTCAAGCCGGTCGATACCTGTGCCGTCTGCGGCGAGGAAATATTCCATCAGCGCTCGGACGACCTGCCACCCTATCTGGTGATCCTCGTCCTCGGCCATGTCGTGGTCGGTGGCTACATGCTGACGGACATGGCTTATCATCTGCCGGTCTGGGCGCACATGGCGATCTGGGGCCCGATCACGGTCATCACCGCGCTTGCGGTGATCCAGCCGATCAAGGGCGGCGTCATCGGCCTGCAATGGGCGCTTCGAATGCATGGCTTCGGCGGCCATGACGACAGCCCGGAAGAGTGGGATCAGGGGAACAGCCGGAAGTGAACACCCTTTTCGAACTGCCATCGCCGGTCTCGTCGGCCGGGGTGACCGTGTGTGCGTCGCTGCTCTTTTCAGGCCCTATCAGTGGCGATCCGCCGCATATTCGTCATTTGCGGGAATTGCTTGATCTCCAACGACTTGACATCGGCGACAATTCTTGTCTGAACATGCCGGGCGTTGCTGGAGCATCCCGTTTTCCGGGGAAAGCACGAAATCGGATCAGATGCTCCGGATTGAAGAGACCAAGGCGATTTCCGCGCGCTCCCGTGAACGCGCGGCGCACGAGGATCATTCTGGAGGGTGTGATCGATCCCATGAAAGCCGACCCGTCACCTGGATTTGGCCGAGCCGTGCCTTTCTGTGTCTTGCGTGGCGGACGATTCGTCCGCCAAATGCCTTAAGGATCAATTCATGTCAGAACCGACGAACGGCAAGGCCGGCCATGTCGAAGAAATTCATTGGCCTTCGCTCGTTGCCGCCATTTCGTCCGTTTCCGCCGTCGGCATCGCCATCGGTCTCGGTCTCCCGCTTCTCAGCATCATTCTGGAAAAACGCGGCATCTCGTCAAGCTTCATCGGCCTGAATACGGCGATGATGGGGATCGCCGCCATGCTGGCCGCGGTCGTCACCACTAGGCTCGCCCATCGTTTCGGCGTCGTGCCGACCATGCTGTGTGCCGTCGTTCTTTCTGCGCTGAGCTCCGTCGGCTTCTACTATGCCAATAATGTCTGGCTGTGGTTTCCTCTGCGCCTCGTCTTCCACGGTGCGACGACCACGCTGTTCATCCTCTCCGAATTCTGGATCAATGCCGCGTCGCCGCCCTCCAAGCGTGGTTTCGTGCTCGGCATCTATTCCACCGTCTTTTCGCTCGGATTTGCCGCCGGCCCGCTGGTCTTCTCTCTGGTCGGCAGCGAAGGCCTCCTCCCCTTCATCATCGGATGCTGCATCATCCTGGCCGCCGCTATCCCGATCTTCATCGCGCGCAACGAAAGTCCCGCGGTCGACGAGAAGCCGGAGCTGCACTTCATCCGCTACGTCTTCCTGGTGCCGACGGCGACGGCGGCGGTCTTCGTCTTCGGCGCGGTGACCGTCGGCGGCCTGTCGCTGTTTCCGAGCTATGCCACGCGCCTCGGCTTCACCGAATCGCAGGCGGCACTGCTGCTCACCGTCATGGGCACCGGCAACGTCATCTTCCAGATCCCGCTGGGGCTGCTTGCCGATCGCCGGCACGACAAGCGGCCGCTTCTGTCCATAATGGCCGCCATCGGGCTGCTCGGCGCGCTGCTTTTGCCGTCGCTTGCCTCGAACTGGGTGATTCTCGCGGTCATCCTGCTCTTCTGGGGCGGTTGCGTGTCCGGCATGTATACGGTCGGCCTCAGCCATCTCGGCTCGCGCCTGACGGGATCGGACCTTGTCGCAGCCAACGCGGCCTTCGTATTCTGCTATGCGATCGGCACTGTTCTCGGGCCTCCGGCGATCGGTTCTGCGATGGATATCGCCAATCCCAGTGGTTTTGCGTGGGCGATTGCCGGTTTCTTCGGGCTTTATGTTGTGCTTTCCGCGATACGGCTGCTTTTCATGGGCAGCAGAGGTTGACTTTTCGGGCGCGATTTGTATTTTCGCGCCAGAATTTGCCGTGGACCTCCGCACTGGCCGTCCACGGCTTTCATTTTTCTAAAAGGCAGGACGACCATGGCCAAGGCTACCACTATCAAGATCACGCTGCTGTCGACGGCCGACACCGGTTTCTTCTATGTCACGACGAAGAACAGCCGTACGATGACGGACAAGATGTCGAAGACGAAGTATGACCCGATTGCTAAGAAGCATGTCGAGTTCAAGGAAACGAAGATCAAGTAAGTTTCCGAAACTTCAGGTTATAAAAAGGCGCAACCTCAGGGTTAGCGCCTTTTTCTTTTGCCGGCGATCTTTTCCTGTGTAAAACTTTCGTCAGCGACCTTTAATTAAGATAATACTAAAACTCATATTACTGATATTTAAAAACAAAGAAAAACGCCGCCTTCCGAGGGGGAAGCGCGGCGTTTTAAGTTGGGGGCCGGCTAGCATGCAAAACGGCACGAGGAACCGCTTAAATTTGCCTGCCAGCCGACCGACCCCACGACCCAGGAGATGCGGCGGACCTGAGCATCATGGGGTATTCGGTGCCCTCTCGGGCTGTCCTTGTATGGGACTAAATTCGCGCGAAACCGAAAGAAAATCAACCAATTCTTAATGATGAAAACTTCTTGTCTGACCCTATGGTTAAAATCCCGGCGTCCGTCCAGTCTTACGTTTTTTAAAAAATAACAATCAGCAAGCGAACTATTCTCGAAACCCGAGTGGCATTGATCGCCTGTATAGCAAAATCACACTAAAAATATTTAGGAAGGCTTGCATATCATGAGGAATCTCATTGTATGCCGCGATAACCCTCCCCTTTTCACCGCATCAATTTTTGTTTCCCACAACCTATCTTAATAAATACATATCGGCGGAAAGTCATTGTCAATAAAATAAGTAATTCCTTTGGATTAATTACATGACCAAAAAGGTTATTCTAATACGACAACAAGCAAGCACATAGCTGTGAATAGAAGATTACAAATTTGTAATTAAAGTTTGAAACCGCCAAACACCCCCTAAATCTTTAGGGGCGCAAGTCACGAATCGACTTACTTGGATTAGGCGGCCGCCGCGACCACGCGATTACGGCCGGCATTTTTGGCTTCGTAGAGAGCGCGGTCCGCATGCTTCATCAGTTGCTCCGGACTTTCGATCGTCCCCAAACGGGACGATATGCCGAAAGATGCCGTGACGCTGAGAGCAGATCCGGTATCGCGCAACGTGAAGGGCATGGTCTCGACGACGATCCGGAGGCGTTCGGCAACGGCAGCGGCAACCTCGGCCGACGTATCCGGCATGACGACGACGAATTCCTCGCCACCATAGCGGCATGCCAGATCGGCGCCGCGAACGGTGGAGCGGATGCGGCTTGCAAATTCCTTCAGCACCTCGTCACCGGCATCATGGCCATAGGTATCGTTCACCTGCTTGAAGCGGTCGATATCGGTGATGAGAACGGAGAGCGGCCGGCCGCGGGCTAGCGAGCGGTCGAACAGGATCTTCAGGTGATTGTCGAGATAGCGGCGATTGTGGAGGCCCGTGAGGCCGTCTGTGACTGCAAGCTCGATCGTGTGCTGCATGCTTGCCCGCAGGCGGTCGTTGTAGCGCTTGCGGCGGATCTGCGTCAGGCAGCGCGCAACGAGTTCGTTAGGCTCGATCGGCCTGATGATGTAGTCGTTGACGCCGAGATCGAGGGCGCGGACGATCATGTCGTCCGCCCCCTGCTCCGTCACCAGCAACACCGGCAGGAAGCGCGTGCGCTCCAGCGAGCGGAGCTGCGAGCAAAGACGCAGCGGATCATAGTCGTCGAAATTCGAATTGACGATGACAAGCTCGAACGGCTTTTCGGCCGCCTCGAACAGGGCCGCCTGCGGATCGGACATCGCAGTGACATGGGCGATCGGCTTCAGGGTGCGGATGATCCGCTCCTGAGAATTACCGCGGCCGTCGACCAAAAGCACATGTCCATTTTCCTCGGTGCGGCCATCGCCGGCGCGCAAGAGATCGTCGATGCCGAAATTGCGGGCCGTTTCCGTGCGCATGCGCAGCTCGTCGCTCAGCGTCTTCAGCCGCAGCAGGCTCTTGACGCGCGAGATCAATTGCAGATCGTTCACGGGCTTGGTCAGAAAGTCGTCGGCGCCGCACTTCAAACCGCGCACGCGATCGGCGGGCTGATCGAGCGCAGTTACCATCACCACCGGGATGTGGGCGGTGCGCGGGTCCGACTTCAGCCGCTCGCAGACCTCGAAACCGTCCATGCCGGGCATCATGATATCGAGCAGGATCAGATCGACCTGGCTGCTGCCGCAGATGGCCAGCGCCTTGAAACCGTCTTCCGCCGTCAGCACCTCGAAATATTCGGCGAGCAAACGCGCCTCGAGAAGCTTCACATTGGCAGGAATATCGTCAACAACCAGGATACGCGCGGTCATAACTCTTTCTCCGCACTCAGGCGTCGCCGAGATAAGTCTTGATGGTCTCGATGAATTTCGGAACGGAAATCGGCTTGGAGACATAGGCCTCGCAGCCGCCCTGACGAATGCGCTCCTCGTCGCCCTTCATGGCGAAGGCCGTGACCGCGATGACCGGGATGACATGAAGATCGTCATCCTCCTTCAGCCATTTCGTCACCTCCAGGCCGGAAACCTCAGGCAACTGGATGTCCATCAGGATCAGATCCGGCCGATGCTTGCGGGCCAGATCGAGCGCTTCCATGCCGTTACGGGTTTGGATCGTCGTGTAGCCGGAAGCTTCGATCAGATCGCGAAAGAGCTTCATGTTGAGCTCGTTGTCTTCTACAATCATCACCTGCTTAGGCATGGCGCTCTGTCCCTGCATCCGGTCTTGCATCCATTTCTCGAAAATATAAGGTCTCGAAAAATCGATTCCAGAAATATTCGAATGTGACGCTACCAGGATTTGGTTGAAAAATAGGTAACTTACTTCCCACAATGCAAAGCAACTTCAAGAACTCCGCCAAGGCCGTCTTCGATCCGCAGGAGACGGCGATCGCAGTCCTCGGCTGGCTAGCCAACGAACCGGATATGTTCGGACGCTTCCTGGCGCTTACCGGCGTCGAGCCGGCCCAGGTGCGCAACGCCATAAACGAGCCGGCTTTTCTGGCGGGAATGCTGGATTTCCTGATGAACCACGAGCCGACATTGATCGCGTTCAGCCAGGCAAGCGGAATACCGCCCGAAGCCGTCGCTGCCGCATCGATGCATTTTTCGCCACCCGGCCTTTCCTCGGGGGAGTATTGACGATGATGGACGGAACGCTCGATTTCGATACATCGCATGTTCGCCTTAGTGACCGGCCACTGATCGTCTGCGATGTCGACGATGTCGTCTTGCATTTCTTTGCGCCTTTTCTGGTGTTTCTCGAGAATGAAGGCCATGAGTTCCTGCCGCGCTCCTTCCGACTGACCGGCAACATCATCACCAAGGCCAACAGCGAGGTTCTGGAGGAGAAGGATGTCCATCGGCTGATCGATGCCTTCTTCGAGGCGCAGGAGCAATGGCAGACGCCCCTCGATCTCGCGATCGATACGCTCACCAACTTCTCCAGGGATGCGGATGTCGTGTTCCTCACCGCCATGCCGCCGCAGTTCTGGCAGCAGCGTCGCCGGCTGCTCGATGCGCTCGGCCTTGCCTTCCCGTTGCTTGCAAGCCGGGAGCCGAAGGGGCCGATCGTCCAGTCCCTGCACGCGGATCGCCCCCTGCCCGTCGCCTTCGTCGACGACATGGCGCATAATCTTCACTCGGTGCGCGATCACGTGCAGGGCTGCCTGCTCGTCAATCTGATGCCGGATTCGATCGTTCATCGCATGGCGCCGGCGGCGGCGGCCGATATCGCCAAGGTCGGCGATTGGGTTGCGGCCGCACCCCTGATCCAGGCCCATATCCGGCGCTGACCTCCGCCGCGCCGTCATCGAAGCTCGAGGCGCATCAGCGGTCGCCCGTCCTTCCGTTTCGCCACCTCGGAAAATCCGGCCGCTTCGAAGATGCGAAGCGAGCCGACGTAGAGGCCGACGGATTTCGACTGTTTCGTGCGCTCGATCGGACAGCCTTCAAGTATACGGGCGCCCGACTGTTTTGCGAAATTCACCGCTTCCGACAACATTCGGTGGCTGTACCCCTTGCCGCGGTCGCGGGTGTTCATGAAGAAGCAGCTGACGGCCCAGACAGAGGGATCGGCGGCGTCATCGGGTTCCAACGGTCGCGATACGGTCTTTGGCGAATTCCATTGCGGCAGCTCCGAACGTGGCCCGACCTGCGCCCAGGCAACAGGACGCTCTCCGATATAGCCGAGGATGCCGGGCGGCGGACCCGCAGCGATGCGAGATTGCATGAACTGCTTCTTGCCATCCGCATCCATGGTCTTTCGCTGCGACGTGGGAACCCGGAAATGGGTGCACCAACAGCCGTAACAGGCGCCACTCGGGCCGAATATAGTCTCGAAATCCGCCCATCGCTCCGGCGTCAGCGGCAATGCTCTCAGTTCCTCCAACGGACGCCTCCCTGCCTCTTTTCCAGCTTGAGACTCGCAAGCTTAGATCATAAGCTAGCGATGTTCAATTTTTGTTCCCGTTATCGATGACCAGCGCGTCCAACAAGATTTCCGGTTTCTGCCGCGATTGCCTGAGCGAGCAGGCGGTCCAGCGAACGCGTTGCCGGAGTTGCGGCAGCCCGCGGCTGGTCTATCACCCGGAGCTCTACGGGCTAACACTCGCGCATATCGATTGTGACGCCTTCTATGCCTCCATCGAAAAACGCGACAATCCGGAGCTTGCCGATAAGCCTGTCATCGTCGGCGGCGGCAAACGCGGTGTTGTGTCGACCGCCTGCTATATCGCCCGCATTCACGGCGTGCGCTCGGCCATGCCGATGTTCAAGGCGCTGGAAGCCTGCCCCCAGGCGATCGTCATCCGGCCGAACATGGAGAAATACGTCAAGGTCGGCCGCGAGGTGCGCGCGCTGATGCAGGAGCTGACGCCGCTGGTCCAGCCGCTGTCCATCGATGAGGCATTCCTCGAACTCGACGGCACGCAGCGCCTGCACCACGACCCGCCAGCCCGCATCCTGGCGAAATTCGCAGCACGCGTCGAAAGGGAGCTCGGCATCACCGTCTCGGTCGGCCTTTCTTATTGCAAGTTCCTCGCCAAGGTCGCATCCGACCTGCAGAAGCCGCGCGGCTTTTCCGTCATCGGCCGCGAAGAGGCGGTCTCCTTTCTGGCGCCGCGCCCGGTGACGACGATATGGGGCGTCGGCAAGGCATTTGCGGCGACGCTAGAGGGCGACGGCATCCGCACCATCGGCCAGCTCCAGAGCATGGAAGAAGGCGACCTTATGCGCCGCTATGGCGTCATCGGGCAGCGGCTGTCCCGCCTGTCGCGCGGTATCGACGACCGCGTCGTGCATCTCAACGAGGCGGCAAAGAGCGTGTCCTCCGAAACCACCTTCTTCGACGACATCTCCCGTCACGACGATCTCGTGCCAATCCTGCGCGATCTCTCGGAGAAAGTATCGCGCCGGCTGAAACGCAGCGAGATTGCCGGGCAGACGGTCGTGCTGAAGCTGAAGTCGGCCGATTTCAAGAGCCGGACCCGCAACCGGCGCCTGGAAGACCCGACGCAGCTTGCGGATCGCATTTTCCGCACCGGCCTGCGACTGCTCGAACATGAGACCGACGGCACG
>JAGWJK010000721.1 GCA_028865845.1 Rhizobiaceae bacterium | reverse complement strand
TAGCTCAAGTTAATAAGTAAGCCTTACTATTTTTCATAACCCTTCGGGTTGCGAATGTGATATAAAGATCACTTGCATTCGCTCATCTGTATAGCGAATGCCCACACCTCATATCCGCCGAACCCAACGCGCGACTGCCACCCGTCAATGCCGTGTTGATCAACGGCCAGAAATATCTACAATCCCGGTCGCCCGGGATCACGATGATGGCAGCGGTGGAGTGGCGGTGCCGTCGACTGGACCAGCAGGAGGAGCCTATGTCACTGAAAACCCTAAGCCTATGCTTGTTTGCTCTCGGCCTGACCGCGAGCGCGGCGGCGGCATCAAGTAATCGCAGCGGCAGCGATGCCGATTGGGGAAACAATTCGCCGGCGAGCAATTCCAGTTATCGCAATATCGAAACCGACGGAAGCTCCGGCAGCAGCGATGACGAAAAAGACCCCAACGCGTGCTGGACCTTGCCGCGTTCGGCCGACGGCAAATCGATCGTCCCGCCCAGCCAGGCAAATCCGGTCGTCCCTCGAAAATGCAATTGACCGTTTGACGCTTTAGCGTGCCGGCAGAAGCAAGCCGGCATCGCTTGGCTCGAGGAGAAGTCGTTAGGCCTTCCGCGAGCCAGGCGGTTAATCGCTTTGGCGCTCCGTCCCGTCATGCCGCGATTGCGAGCATCTGCAGACGTACATCGGGGCCGGTTTCTATGCCCTCGCGGTCGGCTTTTCGTAAAAGCTCAGCTCAGCGAACCTGATCGAGCAGGCGCTTGCATTCCAGCAGGTCGTAGAGCGTTTCCTGCAATAATGCCCGGTCTTCCTTGCCGACGCTCGACTTGCCGATGGAAACATCGGGCATGTCGTCCTCGCCGCTGACGAAATTGAAGAACCGGCGGCTGATCGGCGCCTTGGCGCGGCCGACGATCTGATCGTCCTCGGGATTATGGGACGCGACGCGCGGCTCGACCGGCGTCGGCTCCTGCGTTGCGGCGGCCAAAGCCTCGACGCTGGCAAGGTCGCCATGGCCGACAGCGACGACGAATTTGTTACCGTTGGTCTTCAGAAGCTTCTGGACGCCCTTGATCGTATAGCCGTGATCATAAAGCAGATGGCGAATGCCGTTCAGCAGATCGACGTCTTCCGGGCGATAATAACGGCGGCCACCGCCGCGTTTCATCGGCTTGATCTGCGGGAAACGGGTCTCCCAGAAACGCAGGACATGCTGCGGCAGATCAAGGTCTTCCGCCACTTCGCTGATCGTGCGAAATGCATCCGGGCTCTTGTCCATCGTCATACTCCCACAGCACGACTCCGACGGTATCGGGTCGGATCATTGCGAATCCAGATATCGCCCTCGTGCTTCGCCCGATGCGACTCATCATATTTCAACGGTTTGGCGGGAGAAATTCAAGTCATCTCTTCGGGTGGTTCACAGGCACGCCGAAAAAGGATTGGGAAAAGCTGTGAAAGCAGCACAGCAAAGGCGCTTGTCTGTCGCCGTTCCGCGCCGGTTCGAAGCGATCAGGAGGCGGGATTTGCCGGCCGAACCTTTGCCTTGCGGCTCGCATGCGCCTTCAGAATACGGGTCTTCAGGACGTTGGAGGCTTTGAAGGTCATAACACGGCGCGGGGAAATCGGCACTTCCTCGCCAGTCTTCGGATTGCGACCAATGCGTTCATTCTTGTCGCGCACTTGAAACGTCGCGAAGGAGGAGAGCTTGACGGTTTCGCCACGCACGATGGCGTTGCAAATTTCGTCGATGACCGTCTCGACGAGCTCCGCTGATTCCGTCCGGGAGAGGCCGACTTTCCGGAATACCGACTCTGCCAGGTCCGCACGCGTCACTGTCTTGCCCGTCATTGTTCCCCGCCCATTTTGCCACGTAATTTTATCTAAGCTGCAAGAGACTATTGCCCTTGCACCAAACGGTCAAGCTCTTGTTAGGAGTCAGATTTTAGAGTTTGCGAGCTACCAGCGCAGCAGCACGGCACCCCAGGTGAAACCGCCGCCCATAGCTTCCAGCATAACCAGATCGCCCTTCTTGATCCGGCCGTCACCTGCCGCAACGGCAAGCGCAAGTGGGATCGATGCGGCCGAGGTGTTGCCGTGAAGATCGACGGTTACCACAACCTTCTCGGGAGCAATTCCAAGCTTCTTGGCGGAGCCATCGATGATTCGCCGGTTGGCCTGATGCGGGACAAGCCAATCGAGACCTTCCGCGGTCGTGCCGGCGGCCTGGAACGCCGCCTCGATCACATCGGTGATCATGCCGACAGCATGCTTGAACACTTCGCGGCCGGCCATGTGCAGCACGCCGACGGTGCCGGTCGACGACGGGCCGCCATCGACGTAAAGCTTGTCCTTGTGTGCGCCGTCGGAGCGCAGGCTCGCGGTCAACACGCCGCGATCGGTATTGGCGCCGGTGCCCTCGCCTGCTTCGAGGATAAGCGCGCCTGCGCCGTCGCCGAAGAGAACGCAGGTGGTGCGGTCGGTCCAATCGAGAATGCGGGAGAAGGTTTCGGCGCCGATCACGAGCACGCGCTTGGCAAGGCCGCCGCGGATATAGGCATCAGCCGTTGTCACGGCATAGACGAAACCGGTGCAGACCGCCTGGACATCGAAGGCAAAGCCGTGATGCATGCCGAGGCGGGCCTGGATATTGACGGCGGTTGCCGGGAAAGTATTGTCCGGCGTCGAGGTGGCAACGATGATGAGATCGAGGTCGTCGGGCGTCAGGCCGGCATTGGCAAGGGCAGCGCGGGCCGCCTGCTCGCCGAGAGAGGCCGTCGTCTCGCCTTCTCCGGCGACATAGCGCTGGCGGATGCCCGTACGCTGGACGATCCAGTCGTCCGTGGTGTCGACCACCTGTTCCATGTCGTGATTGGTCATGACGCGCTTCGGGAGCGCTGACCCGAAGCCGCGAACTATTGAACGGATCATTCTTCTTAAACCTCGTCGCTCATGCCGCTTCCGGTCCGATCGGCGGCTGCCGCTTGGCATGATATTTCTTAAGATCGTTTTCGATCTTCTGGGTAAGGCCATTCTTGGCCATGTCGTAGCCGACGTCGACGGCGGCTGCGAAGGCCTCGGCATTGGCGCCGCCATGGCTCTTGATGACGATGCCGTTGAGACCGAGGAAGACGCCACCATTGACCTTGCTCGGATCAAGCTTTTCACGCAGCAGGTCGAAGGCACCCTTCGCAAAGATGTAGCCGATGCGGGCAAGCAGGGTGCGAGTCATGGCGGAGCGCAAATAGGCGCCGATCTGCTTTGCCGTGCCTTCGGCAGCCTTGAGCGCGATGTTGCCGGAAAATCCTTCCGTCACCACCACGTCCACCGTGCCCTTGCCGATGTCGTCGCCCTCGACGAACCCGGAATATTCGATCGATTCGAGGTTGGCTTCGCGGATCAGCCGACCAGCTTCCTTGACGTCTTCCTGACCTTTGATCTCTTCGACGCCGACGTTCAGCAGGCCGATGGTCGGACGCTCGATTTCGAAG
>JAGWJK010000720.1 GCA_028865845.1 Rhizobiaceae bacterium | reverse complement strand
CGCTGGTCGGCACCATCAAGGACCTGGGTACGTTCGCCAACAGCACCGACGTGCCGACAGACGATACCATCACCAATATCAGCCGGCTGCTTTCGCGCTTCCGCCAGATGTCGACCTATACGCAGCTGACGGCAACGCAGATGATGCGCCAGGCGACGACGACCTTCGTCTCTCTCGACGCCAAGGTCGTGCAGACCAATTCCGTTCTCCAGGATACCCGCCGGCTGCAAGGCTCGATCTACTCGCTGCAGCTCGTGCTCGGCGAATTCCTGTCCAACACCAATAAGGACAACCTCGTCCGCCTGCGCCAGGAAATCTCCAAGCTCGGCGGCGACATGGACACGCTGAACCAGAGCGCCAAGGGCATGGATTTCGCCGCCGACATCGACACCGCGATCCGCCCGGCAATCAAGGCGATGGATGACAGTGGCGGCCAGCTGGTCGACACCACGACGCAGCGTATCGCCGAATATGCAACGGCTCGCCAGCAGCTCGATCAGGTATGGGGCCAGCTGACCGCATTTGCCGAAACCCAGAAGCAGAGTGCCGGCACCGAGCGCGACCAAGCGAATTCCATCTCCATCCTGGCGACGACCCTCGGTATCATTCTCTCCGTTGCCGGCGGCATCGCCCTGGTGCTGACGCTGCAGCGTCCGATTGGCCAGATCACGTCAGCGATGCGCCGTATCGCCGAGGGCCGGCTCGAAACCGCGATCTCCGGCGAACAGCGCCACGACGAAATCGGCGATATCGCGCGCGCGCTCGGCATCTTCAAGGAGAATGCGCTTTCGAAGATCCGCATCGAGGAACAGAGCGACGAGGAACGCACTGCTGCCGAACACGAGCGCCAACGCAACGACAGCGAGAAGCGTGAGCTCGACCGCCAGATCGACTTCGCCGTCAGCGAGCTTGCCGCCGGTCTGGAGCGCCTTGCGCAGGGCGATATTTCCTCGACCATCGAGACGCCGTTCATTGGTCGCCTCGAACAGCTCCGCCAGGATTTCAACAGCTCGCTGTCGCGCCTGCAGGAAACGCTGAGCCAGGTGCGCGACAATGTCGAAATGATCCAGAGCAACGGCAGCCAGATGGCCGCCTCCGCCGAGGACCTCTCGAAGCGCACTGAGCAGCAGGCCGCTTCGCTGGAAGAAACCGCCGCAGCCGTCGACCAGATCACCGTTACGGTGCGGTCGTCCGCCGAACGTGCCAAGGATGCGGATCAGATCGTTCGCGAAGCCAAGCGCAGCGCCGACGACAGCTCCGTCGTGGTCGGCAACGCCATCGATGCCATGGGGCGCATCGAAGATGCATCCCGCCAGATCGAGCAGATCATCGGCGTCATCGACGAGATCGCCTTCCAGACCAACCTCCTGGCATTGAACGCCGGGATCGAGGCGGCGCGTGCGGGCGAGGCCGGCAAGGGCTTTGCCGTCGTCGCCATGGAAGTGCGTGAACTTGCCCAGCGCTCCGCTGCGGCCGCACAGGAGATCAAGGGCCTGATCAACAAGTCGACCCGCGAAGTCAATTCCGGATCGCAATTCGTGCAGGAGGCCGGAACGGTGCTGGCGCAAATCAGCGGGCAGATCCTGACCATCAGCCAGCATGTCGAGATGATCGCGCGCGCCAGCCACGATCAGGCAAGCGCGCTGCAGGAGGTCAACTCTTCGGTCAACCAGATGGACCAGATGACGCAGAAGAATGCCGCAATGGTCGAGGAGACCACTGCTGCCAGCCGCGAGCTTTCGTCCGAGGCCGACGCACTGCTTCACCTTATCCAGCAGTTCAAGATCGAAAGCGGCTACAACGCAGGTTACAGGCGCGCCGCCGCCTGACCATAGCAATCGCCACCATCGCAGGCGGATCGGCCGGAACCCGGCTGGTCCGCTTTTTTGATTTTTCGCCATGCTTGCAAGCGATCGGCAATCCGTCCGAACCAGATGAGCAGGGCAGCCGGCTCGCGGCAATGCTGCTGGTAGAATGCTTCTTCGTCGCTCTTGTACCGGGCATAACGAGCTTGGTTTTGCAGTTCGATGGCCTTGGCCAAAGCGATACCGTCCATCACGGGGAAACTCCATGTTTGATTGGCATCCCCTCAACTACACATGAAAATTTTCTTTATATACAGACGTCTTCGGCCTATGCTTTTCAGCCATGAAAAATGCAGCCTGGGACCTCTATCAGCTTTTTCTTGACGTCGCCCGTGGCGGCGGCTTGACGGGCGCCGTCGCTTCGACCGGTTTAAGCCCGGCAACGATCGGCCGGCGCATGCTGGAGCTGGAGCAGCAGGTGGGACGTCCGCTTTTCCAGCGCAGCCAGGCCGGTTATGCCCTGACTGGCGACGGCCAGGAACTGTTCGACCAGCTGCTCGACATGGAGGCGGCGGCGCGCAAGATCGACAGCTGGCAGCGCGACGCTCAGGGGGCGGCCGTGGTCAGGATCGCCGCCGGCACCTGGGTCGGCTGGCTGCTCAGCCAGAACATGCCGTCGATCTGCAGCGAGCGCGACGGCTTTCGCATCGATCTGCATCTGGCCGAGCGGCGTGCCAGCCTCGCGCACCGGGAAAGCGATGTCGGCATCAGGGCCTTCCAGCCGGAGGAAAACAATCTGGCGGCAATCAAGACCGGTGATGTCGCCTATGCTGCCTACCAGGCGCGAAACATGCGCTTTGCCGGGCCGAAATGCTGGATCGCCGTTGCCGAGGAAGAGGCGATTTCCGCCTATCTACGCTGGCCGCATGAGAACGAGAAGGAGGCGATCACCGTCACCGTCAACAGGCCACGCTCGCTCTATGATCTGGTGCTGGCCGGATCGGGCATTGCCGTGTTGCCCTGTTTCGTCGGGGACCTGGAGCCTCGGCTCGAACGCGTCGATGGCGAGATCGCCTCGCTGCGTCACGGTCAGTGGATCGTCATGAACGATGCTGATCGGCATCGGCGCGAGATCCGCACCGTCGTCGATCGCATGACCCATCTGCTGAAAAGCCATGCCGATCTCTTTGCCGGCAACCGGCCGACCTATCTGTGAAGGACCGGCGGTTGAGGCCAACCGCCGGTCATTATTCGCTCAATTCGCTCAGCGCGCGGCGTCGCCCCAGCGATATTCGACGGTGGCGTCGTCGAGTTTCGCCTTCAGGTCTGCGTCGAGCTTGAGCTCGATGCCGGCAAGCGTGTCCGTCAGCTGGTCCGGACGGCTGGCGCCGATGATGGCCGAGGTGATGACCGGATTGGCTGCGACCCAGGCGACGGCAAGCGTCGTCAGGGAATGGCCGGCCTCGCTCGCGATACCGCGCAGCTTTTCCACCGTGGCGAATTCGCGCTCGTGCCAATAACGCTGCAGGTAGTTGGCGCCGGCATTGCGCATTTCCGAGCTGAACCGGCCCGTCGTCGGTAGGGCTTCATGGCGATGCTTGCCGGTCAGCAGGCCGCCGGCGATCGGGTTGTAGGGGATGACGGCGATGCGCTGTTCCTCGGCAAGCGGCAGCAATTCGCGTTCGATCTG
>JAGWJK010000719.1 GCA_028865845.1 Rhizobiaceae bacterium | reverse complement strand
AGAGACGCTGGCCGGATGCGATTGCGATCAGCTATGGCCATATCGGCGACAGCAATCTGCATCTCGTCTGCAACATCCCGTCCATGGGCAAGACGCAGCCGCATAAGGAAATCACCGATCTGGTCTTCGGTTTCATCGCCGAGGCGGGCGGTACGATTTCTGCCGAGCATGGCATCGGGCTGCAGAAGAAGCCCTATCTCAAGCTTTCGCGGACACCGGAGGAACTGGTATTGATGGAGCGTATCAAGCGCGCCATCGACCCGAACAACATTCTGAACACCGGCAAAGTCCTGTCGGTTTGACTGTGCGGCCAGATGCAAAGGATGGACCTGAAGCGCATGCATGAGGACCTGCCGGTTAACCGACATTTCAAGCCGGTGCGGCTGCTGCTTCCGAGCGAGGAAGTCGCGCGCCGGCTGTCGGATGCGATCCGCGCCGGATATTTCCGTCTCGGTTCAAGGCTCCCCTCCGAGCGCAGCATGGCCGAGCAGATGCAGGTCAGCCGCCCCACTGTCCGTGAAGCAGTGAGGCTGCTGGTCGAGGCCGGCATTCTCATTGTTAAGCCCGGAGCCGGCGGGGGTACTTTCGTGAGCAGCGAGATCGTGCCTTTGGACTTCATTGCGGCGACCGATCTGCGGCCGACCAATATCGATGAGGCGATCGAAGTGCGCAGATTGATTCTGCCCTGGGTGGCGCAGATCGCCTCGCAATATGCCGAGGCCACCGATTTCGACCGGATGCGCGAGGCAATCCGCTTCGGCCGCGATTCCCTGCCTGCGCCGGATGCTGTAACGATCGGCGCCGAGCATATCAGCTCGGTGATCATCGCGACGATGCGCTTCGACCTGGCATTGGCGCTTGCGACACGCAACAGTCTCGTCATGCACCTGATGGAGCTTCTGTTGCAGTGGGTCGAACCGATGCGTCACAAGACCCTGCATAGCCGGGACGATCTTATGCTTTCCCTGGAGTTGGTCGAGACGATGATGGGAGCGATCGAGACTGCGGATCCCGCAGCGATTGCCGAGATCACCGAACGCCGCTTGCAGATCCTCGAACGAGCCCTGGAGGAGCAGACCGGCCGCCACCTTCGCCGCAGCCGACGGGCTTTAGCCTGACAAGCATCAATTCACGGGAGCGGTTAAGTTTCAGCGCGTTATCGCTGGTTTCTCAAATATAAAATAGTTGAAGTTTAAACTTGTTTTTTCCGCTGGGTCGCTCGATACTCGCCTCACTCCCGAGGACTGCAAATGCGGTTTTGCCGGGTTCCGTCGCATCACAAGCACAGGACATCAGACATGGCTTTCGCCTATTTCGCCTTCTTTGAAAATACCGATGGCAGCGATCTCAAGGTGAGCGATGCTGATGTGGCCGCGGTCGCGGATATCGTCAAGCATACACCGCGCCTGACTTCGGCGGTCATCTACACGCCCGAAACGACCGAGGATATGTACAACAAGACGGAACAGTCACCGGTTTTTGGCCTGCAGCTCTATTTCGACGAATTGACGGATCTCGAGAATGCCGTCGGTCCTGACGGTCATCTGCAGCAGCTTGCCGCCCCCGGCGTTCTCTCCAGCATCAAGGGCGCGAGGGCGACGCAGCAGGCGATGTATGCTCGGCCATTCCCTGTCGACGACGCGACGCTTCATACCGGCGAAGGCGAATTGCCCTGCAGCTACGTGGTTCACTACACTGGCCCGGCCGAGGATCTGAATGTCTGGCTTCATCACTATGTCAGCCACCATCCGCAGGTCATGCGCACCTTCCCCGGCATCCGCCAGATCGAAGTGCTGTCGCGCGTTGACTGGTGTGGTTTCCTGCCGTGGGAACGTGTCAATCACATGCAGCGCAACCGCGTGATGTTCGATAGCCCCGCTGCCCTGCAGATTGCCCTGCAGTCGCCGGCGCGTATTGCCATGCGCGAGGATTTCAAGACGTTCCCGCCCTTCGAAGGCGGCAATTCCCACTATCCGATGGCGACGCGCATCATCGTCCCCTAACGCGCATTACGGCCAGGTGCGAAGACAATCGCGGTTCAGTTCTGCGACCGAAGCCCGGCCGAGGAGCGCCATGGTGCGACGGATTTCGTCTTCGAGAATGGCGATGGCGCGACTGGCGCCATCCTCTCCGCCGGCGACAAGCCCATAAAGTGTGGCGCGGCCGACCATGACCCCGTCGGCGCCGAGCGCCAGTGCCTTGACGATATCGGTGCCGCGGCGAAAACCGCTGTCGATGAGAATGGTAAGCCGGCCTTTGAGCTTGTCGGCAACCTCCGGCAATATCGATATGGGCGATGGCGCGCCGTCGAGCTGCCGTCCGCCGTGATTGCTGAGAACGATGCCGTCAACGCCGGCCTCACATGCGAGTTCGGCATCGCGAAGCGTCATGATGCCCTTGAGGATGAGCGTGCGTGGCCAGATTTTCCTGAGATGGCGGATGTGTTTCCAGTCGAGACGCGGCTCTACTTGCTCGCGCGACCAGACGGCGGTGCGAGCGAAGTTTTGCTGATCCGACGGTAGAAAATCGAGCAGATTGCCGAAGGCCGGAATCCCACGTGCCATTACCGACAGCGCCCAGCGCGGATGAGCGAGGATATCGAGCTTGCTGCGAAGCGTCGGATCCATGCCGCTTTTGTAGTTGCGCCGGTCCCATTCGCGATTGCCGAAGGTTGCCGCGTCGGTGGTGACCAGCAATGCCTGGCATCCGGCCCTTTCGGCGCGCGCCACCAGCTCGTCCATAAAGGATTGTTGGCGAAAGACGTAAAGCTGCATCCAGTGATGCAATCCGGATATCTTGGCGATCTCCTCGATCCGCATGTTGGAGACAGTGCTCTGCGTGAAGGTGACGCCGGCCTTTGCCGCCGCCTGCGCCAGCAGGCGATCGCCCTCGCGAATATAGAGCGCGTTGAAGCCGGTCGGCGCGATGATGAAGGGCAGCCGCATCTGCTGCCCGAAGAGGGAGGTCGACAGGTCGGCAGATCCAATACCCGTAAGCGTCGACGGATTGAATTCGATCGTCGAGAAGATGTCGCGGTTGCGGCGAAGCGTCCACTCCTCCTCTGCGCCGCCCTCCAGATATTCCAGCGCGAAAGCCGGCAGGCGCCGCCTCGTCATCGCGCGGAGATCTTCAATGGTGACCGCGCGGCTGATGTCGTTGCCGCTGTAATATCGTCGGCGTGCGCGCATGGCTGCCTACTCGACCGAATAGGCGGTTTCGGCTGATATCGGCGTCCATGCGGCATGAACATCGTCCGGCGGCACGGAAGCAAGCAAACTGCGCGTGTAGTCATGCTGCGGATTGCTGAATACCGCTTCTGTGGCCCCACTCTCCACCACCTCGCCACGATACATCACCAGCACCCGGTCGCAGAGATAACGCACGACGGAGAGATCGTGCGAGATGAACAACATCGAGAAACCGTGCTCGTCGCGCAGTTTCAGCAGCAGGTCCAGAAGCTGGGCCTGCACGGAGACATCGAGGCCGGAGACGATTTCGTCGGC
>JAGWJK010000718.1 GCA_028865845.1 Rhizobiaceae bacterium | reverse complement strand
TGCACCATGCCGCGATGCATCTGGTCCCACAGCTTTTCCCCGGCAATCGCATCCTGGCCGATGAGGTATTTGCGCAGATGCTTGGCGATGATGTAGGCGACCCCTTCCGGGATCGGCCCGGCAAGGCCGGTTACGCCTTCGTCGGTGTGGATCTCCACGAAATGCGTGGTGATCTTGAACCCTTCGGGGGTATGGACGCCGCCCTCGTGATCGTTCCTGACCCGATATTCCGGATAGATATCGATCGGACGAACCAGCCGCTCCTCCCAGAGATCGCCCTGTGTCGGCAGAGTGCCGGCAAGGCGGCGGAGACGGACCTCGGTGATCAACATGGATATACCTCGCTTATCGCGCCTTGGCCGTACCCGCTTCGGGCGTGCTGCCAAAGAGCATTGAAATGACGGTGAGGGTGACGACGGACATGGCGGCCATCAGCGCGAGCCAATAGAGCCCGTCGTCGAAATTGCCGGTCGAATCGCGGATCATGCCGATCACCCAGGGATTGACGACGCTGGAAATATTGCCGAGCGCATTGATGAGGGCAATGCCGCCCGCTGCCGCAGCCCCGCTGAGGATTGCGGTCGGAAGACCCCAGAATACCGGCATCGCACCGAAGACGCCGAAGGCGGCGATGCAGAGCATCATCAGCTTGACGGAGGGATCGGCAGCCGCGGCCGAGCCGACGAGACCGATGATCGAGATGAAAAGCGCGACATAGTTGGCAAGACGACGCTTGCCGGGACGGTCGGCAAGCCGCCCGAGAAGCAGCATGCCGGCGATGCCGAACAGATAAGGGATGGCCGCGACGAAGCCCGTCTGCATCTGGGTGAAGCCGAAGCCTTTAAGGATCAGCGGCAGGAAGGTGCTGACCGCGCCGTTGAGATTGGTCAGGCCATAATACATCAATGCGAACAGCAGAACCTGCGGGCTGAGAAGCGCTGCCAGCAGTTGCTTGCCGTGGCCGGAGCCGAGTGCCGCGCGCTCGCGCTGTTCCCGCTCAAGCCGCGCGATCAGCCAATTGCGTTCGGCAGGCTCGAGGAACGTGGCCTCCTTCGGGCCGCTCGGCAGGATGAACGGAATAAGCACCGCGACGACGAGCGCCGGCAGCCCCTCCAGCAGATACATCCACTGCCAGCCATGTAGCCCCCAAATACCATCCATTTCGAGCAGCAGCGTCGAGACCGGCGTGCCGATGACCAGCGAGATCGGAATGCCGGCCATGAAGGCGCTGATGATGCGGCCGCGATAGGCCGAAGGATACCAGAGCGTCAGATAGAAAATCACGCCTGGGAAGAAGCCTGCCTCGGCAGCACCGAGGAGCGCGCGCAGCACATAGAGGCTGGTCGCGTCCCAGACGAAGGCATGGGCGGCGGCAAGCAGACCCCAGGTCAGCATGATGCGGGCAATCCACCAGCGCGCGCCGAAACGCTCGAGCGCCAGGTTCGATGGAATTTCGAGCAGCACATAGGGCACGAAAAACACGCCGGCGGCGAAACCGAAGGCGGCGCCGGACAGACCGAGGTCCTGGTTCATGGTGAGCGCCGCCACGCCGACATTGGCGCGGTCGAGGATCGCGATGAAATACGAAAATATAAGAATGGGCAGCAGACGTTTTGTCAGCTTGCGAATGACGACCTCTTCGGAAACGGCCATTTTCTCCTCCTGAAAATCTCTTCTGCGCTGCCGGCTCTCTGGACCGCGGCCCTCCCGCCAGCGCTTACGTCTTCGCCGGGCTTCAAAACGAACACATCCCGGAAACGTTTCCGGGAATTGCCACGCCGACGCGAAGATGTCAAGACAGCCGCAACACAGCGCGACCATATGGAGCAGCATGAAGAAGCCGCAGACCGTCGGTATCCGGGAACTGGCAGCCCATCTCGGCATGGCGATCAGCACGGTGTCGCGAGCCATGAACGACCGCAGCGAAGTCAGCCCGGAAACACGCGCCCGCATCCTCGCGGAAGCCGCGCGCCTCGGCTACCGGCCGAACCAGTCCGGACGCAGCCTGCGCAGCGGCTCGACGAAGGCGATCGCTCTGACGATGCGAACCGATATCGGCCGCACCATGTCGGGCGAGACCTTCTTCATGGCACTGAGCGAAGGGTTGCAAAGCACGCTCGCCAATGTCGGCTACGATCTGATGATCCTGCCTTGCGCCTCCAATCAGGATGAAAACGAATTCCTCTATCGCGCCGTCGATCGCCGGCTCGCGGACGGTTTCATCATCTCCAACGTCCAGCGCATCGATCCGCGCATCGATTATCTGCGCAAATGGCATATGCCCTTCGTCGCGCTCGGCAGCAGCGAGACCGAAGGCAATTACGCGGCACTCGATCTCGATTTCGCAGGCGTCGCCAGGACCTCGGTTCAGCGACTGGTGGCCCAGGGCCATCGGCGCATTCTCCTGGGCCTGACCGCCCAGGAAACCAACAACAACTACGTCTTTCTGTCCGGCTTCAGGCAGGGTCTGGAAGAGGCCGGCGTCGGCTTCGACGACAGGTTCGTGCTTCGCCTGCACGACCGCATCTCCGGCGGCTACGAACTCGGATCGGCCCTGCTCGCCATGGACGACCAGCCGACAGCCGTCCTCCTCATCCAGGAAACGATGGCGATGGGCCTTTACCAAAGGCTCGACGAAGCCGGTCTGCAGGCCGGACGGGATCTCGCCGTCATCGGCTTTCGCGAAAACCCGGTCTGTCGTTATCTGTCACCATCGCTGACGAGCTTTCGCATCGACCTCAAACAATATGGTGCCCGCCTCGGCGAAATGGTCATCGCCGAACTTGACGGCGCGGCAGAAAGCAGCAACCGCGCCGATCCGATCCGGGAGCTTTGGCCGATGGAACTGGTACCCGGAAACAGCGACGGGCAGTCGGTTATCCGCTAAGAACCGGCTTCGTCATCGGGCACGATCGCCGCTCCGTCTTCGCCTTGCAACCGGCCAAGAAGCCGCTGTAGCGCCTGCCGGATCTGATCCATTTCCTCGGCACCGGCGATCCCAGCCCAGCGCTCATCGACCAGCCGGCCGGCCGCTACCGCGATCGGCCGCACACCCCTCCCCCGCTCCGTAAGGAACACCAGACGGCCGCGCCGGTCGTTCGGATCGGGGCGCCGTTCGACATAGCCGAGCCGTTCCAATTCCTCGACCGCCTGCGTCATCGTCTGCTTGCGGACATGGGCGAGCTTTGTGAGTTCGCTCACCTGAATGCCATCCGGGCGGGCAAAGGTGAAGACGTTAGCGTGCGGCGGGCGGATATCGCCGTACCCCGCTTCATCCAGAGCCGCCTCGACGGCCTGCGTCCAATGCTGATGTAACAGCCGCAACAGGAGGCCGAGGGGAGCGGAAGGGAGTTTGTGTTTTTCCATGGATATAGACAGTCACCTGACTATTATGATATTAGACAGGTACCTTACCATTTTCATCGGAGCGAGGATACCCGTCATGCCTTTGATCGACATACTGGACACGGTAATTTTCTACGAGGACGCGGGGGCGGGTGTGCCCTTCGTCTTCC
>JAGWJK010000717.1 GCA_028865845.1 Rhizobiaceae bacterium | reverse complement strand
GGGGAAACAAATGGCATTTCGTCATGTGGTGAGGGGCGCACTTTCACTCGTTATCAGCGCATCTTTTGCCAGCGCGGCTTTCGCGGGCGGCCTTGACCGTGCTGGATATAATATCGATCTGCTCTTCGACAAGGACCGGTACGCCTTCGAATCCGGCGTTACCTACGTCATGCCAGATCGCAAGCTGAAGAATGCCAAGGACGTCGATCCGACCGATGGCGATCTGAACAATCGCCCGACTTCGGTCGATGCGACGAACAATTACGCAATACCCTATATCGGCTTCAAGATCGGCATCACCGACGCCATCGACTGTATGGCGGATTATTCCGAGCCGTTCGGCGCCCATACCGATCCGGGCCTGAACTGGGCGGGCGCCAACAACGAAATCGAGACGCGGCTGCGCACGCATAACTACGCGGCGACCTGTTCCTATAAGTTCGATGCGGGTCCGGGTCAGCTGCGCCTGATCGGCGGCGGCTTCTATCAGGAGGTCAGCGGCTCCAAGTCTCGCCTCGTTTCGGAAATTCCGGCTCCTTTTTCCGCAGTCTATGATGGCGTCGGCTCGCTTGATGTCGATGGTCATGGCTGGGGCTGGCGCGCCGGTCTTGCCTATGAAATTCCCGAATACGCCATTCTCACGAGCCTGGTCTACAACAGCCGCGTCAAGTACGACAATCTGAAGGGCACCGTCGATCTCACGGAACTGCCGCCGGTGCGGCCGTTCTTCGGCAGCTCGACTTCCGTTTTCGGTTCGGCCGATGCGCCCGACTCGCTGGAATGGAAGGTGCAGAGCGGCATCGCGCCCGATTGGCTCGCTTTCGGTTCGGTGAAGTGGACCAACTGGAGCGTTCTGCAGAGTATCGCTCTTTGTCCGACTTCAACCCGTGGCATTGCGTGCACCAGCGGCGGAGCGACGGAGCTCACCTCGCTCGACCTGCTTTATCGCGACGGCTGGACGATCACCGGCGGCGTCGGTCACAAGTTCAACGATCAGTGGAGCGGCGCGGTCAGCCTTAGCTGGGATCGCGGCACCAGCCAGGGCTACGGCTACAATTCCGATACCTGGACACTTGGCGCCGGTCTTTCCTACAAGCCGACCCAGCATGTGGAGTTCACTCTGGCCGGCGCTGTCGGTCTGCTCACCAGCGGCAAATCCGGCCAGTTTACCGAAGACGGCATTACCTATGGTAACGATGCCACATACAGTTACGGCAATGACATCGTGACCGCTCTTTCCACAACGATGAAGGTCAGGTTCTGAGTTTAACCTATTGAGTTAGGCTCGATTTTTAGCTCTGATCCCGATGCTTCAGGCGATTCACGCGCCGCGAGCCCACCACGGTCTCGCGGCGTTTCTATGCGAATTACATGAAAAACAATTTTTCAGTTACGACCCGCAAAATAATCGCGGTTAGCGGCTTTATGGTTAATGCAACATCAAGATCGGCATCGTCTTTGTGACGAATCAGCAACACTTTATTTCAACAGGTTACGGTCGCGTGTTCGCCGCCCAATTTGTCCATTTCCCGCCACAAATGGGGAGCAGCGATTACGTGGGCACAGGGGCAAGCCTGGAAAGAAAGTGCGTAAACGGTTGATGGGTCAGTTTCCACTTCGGCAGAAAGAACAATCCGGTATCGGAGCGGCAGCGTTTTCGATTCATCCGGAAAGCCGTTATTTCGCGCGGGAATCCAAAAGCCAGTTCATCTCAAGGCTGTCGGTCAAGGCGGTGCTGCGGCGTCCCGCAAGTAAGGTAGCGCGCGATCACATCGTCGCAGATGCTCGTTTGGACATAATTTCAGACTACGCTCCGAAATGTGGCAAACGGCGTTGGGATGGTGATGAATTGACCTCCTTCTTCGGAGATGCCGCAGGTTCGCGCACCGGTAGGGAAGACATTCGCAACCCGCACGGTGCACATGGGATTGCCGTTGCGGATGCGCGTGGAGCGAAAGAAATCGACTGCTATGTTTAAGTCCGAGTTCATATCAGCGAGAATGATGATGCTCAGCCTCTCGCTTGCCGCTTCGGTGGCACTGGCGGGGCAGGCTTTGGCCTTTGATATCAATGCCGGCGTTACCAAGGAATCGGGACCCTTCGATCTCTTCAAGTTCGGTTTCAAAGCCTATAAGAACGGCCAGAAGGAAGAGGCCGTCGAGGCCTATCGCTATGCCGCTGAGAAAGGCCATACGGGCTCGCGCTGGGCGCTCGCCAACATGTATGCCGATGGCGACGGCGTCACCCAGGATGATTTCGAAGCCTTCAAGATCTACAGCGAGATTGCGCAGCAGGGCGTGGAGCCGGGCTCAGAGGATACCGGCTTCTTCATCAATGCCTTGCTTGCGTTGGCGAACTATTACAAGAACGGCATTGCCAACAGTCCGGTCAAGATCGACCTCAATCAGGCCCGTCAGCTCTATTTCCAGGTCGCATCGACCTTCGGCGTGCCGGAGGCACAGTTCCAGCTGGCGCAGATGATGCTTGCCGGCGAGGGCGGCGCCCCGAACGTGCAGCAGGCGAAGAAGTGGTTGAACCAGGCCCGCAAGAGCGGCCACCCCGGAGCCATGGCTGTCTTCGGCAATATCCTGTTCCAGGAAGGCCAGTCCGTGCGCGGTCTCGCTTTCATGACTGCGGCGCTCGACAAGTGCAAGCCGAAGGACTGTACGTGGATGGAGGATCTGCAGGAGCAGGCCTTCTCGATCGCCAGCGAAGACGATCGCCGCGTTGCCGTCTCCATGGCCCATCAGCTGGATGTCGCCGGCGCGGAATAACCGGCGCGATCAAAACTCAGAAATCGAAATGCGCGACGACGGGCACGTGGTCCGAGGGTTTTTCCCAGGCGCGAACGTGTTTTTCGATCGCGGCAGACGTCAGGCGGTCGGCTGCTTCCGGCGACAGCATCAGATGGTCGATGCGGATGCCGTTGTTCTTCGGCCAGGCGCCGGCCTGATAATCCCAGAAAGAATAGAGTTTGGTGGCGTCCGTGCAGGCGCGCACTGCGTCGGTGAAGCCGAGATGTTCGAGCTGCCGGAAAGCCTTGCGGGTCTGCGGCAGGAAAAGCGCGTCGTTCTCCCAGACTTTCGGATCGAAGCAGTCATGCGGCTCTGGGATGACGTTGTAGTCGCCGGCGAGAATGATCGGCTCTTCCAGGGCCAGCCGCTCAGCGGCAAAGGTTCTGAGACGCTCCATCCATGCGAGCTTGTAGGGATATTTCTCCGTGTCGACAGGGTTGCCGTTCGGCAGGTAGAGGCAGCAGACCCGGAACGCCCCGCCGCCCGGTACCGAGAAGACCGCTTCGAGGAAGCGCGCCTGTTCGTCGCTGTCGTCGCCGGGCAGGCCGCGGGAGACTTCGTCCGGCTTCATCTTCGAAAGAATGGCGACACCGTTGAAGCCCTTCTGCCCATGGGTTTCGACATGATAGCCGAGCGCTTCGATCTCCAGGCGCGGAAAACCCTCGTCGACGGTCTTGATCTCCTGCAGGCAGGAGATGTCGGGATTGGAGTCCTTCAGCCACT
>JAGWJK010000716.1 GCA_028865845.1 Rhizobiaceae bacterium | reverse complement strand
CTTTCTTCGGAAAAGCCACGCGATCAGACGGATCGCGTGGCTTTCGCGTCAGAAATCGTAACGGTTGAGCCAGGAGTCGAGCAGGCGATGCGAGGCCCTTAGGGCGGCTTCGGGGTCGCGGGCGGTGATCGCGTCGAGGACATCCTTGTGGTAGGGCAGGGACCGTTTCTGGCCCTCCGCCACCTCGTGCTGGCTCGACAGCGTGCGATTGGCATAGATCGCGACCGCCATGAGGTCGATCAGCTGGGCGTAGACCATGTTGCGCGTCGCCGAAAAGATCGCGGTATGGAAGCGCAGGTCGGCATCGCCGTTGGCCTGGATATCGCCGATCGACGAGACCATGTCTTCATAGGCAGCGGCGATGGCAGCGTGATCTTCGTCAGTGCCGCGCACTGCTGCCCGGGCCGTGGCTTCCGGTTCCAGAACCCGCCGCAGATCCTTAATCGAGCGCATGATCTCCGTCGAAGGGCCGGTTTCATAGTACCACACCATCACATCGGTATCGAGATGATGCCAATTGGATCGCTCCTTGACGCGGGTGCCGACGCGGGTCTTGATTTCCACCATGCCCTTGCCGGCTAGGCACTTCATCGCTTCGCGGATGACGGTGCGGCTGATGCCGAACTGCTCCACAAGTTCCGGCTCGTTCGGAAGGGTCGCTCCCACCGGATAGTCGCCGCCGACAATGCGGCGCCCGAGTTCATGGACGAAATAACCGAAGACGCCCCGGCGCGGTATCGTCCCATATTTACGCACATAAGCGTCAAAGGGCGATTGGGTGACAGTTAATTTCGAGTTGGGCAATTTCGAATTCGGCAGTTTTGTTTCCGCGCCGATCGGAGTCTCATTCGCTGCGCCAAGGCCGTTTTTAGTCATTCGCGGCTTTCGTTCCCTTTTCCGAGCTCGCATCAAGCCTGCTATTTTCGCGGCATGGTCCTGGGGAGTTCCCACCGCGCGCAACCAGCTTATACGGTCCCATCATTAGCCAAATGTCGAATCGGCCATTCTGTCGTGACCTCGTTCGACGACTGACTCTATCATGTCTTGCGCGCGCGTGCCTACCACCGCGTAGAGCGGCAGATTCGCCGTCGTAACGTCCTGCTGTTACTGGCAAATGTCGCGATGAAATCAGGTCGCTTCCACGTCGTGAGTGCGATTTGCCGGTCGCGGAACCGGCCTATTCGCCTCCAAAGATGACCATGAAGCGCTTGCGCGACTGTTCGATGTGGTCGCGCATGGCGGCTTCCGCGGTCGCCGGGTCCCGCTTCTTGATCGCTGCGATGATATGCGCGTGTTCCTGGTTGGCATCTGTGGTGGCGCGGGCGTGAAAGAACAGGCGGAAGAGATGCACATGGGTGTGCAGCCGCGCCAGGGTCTCGTGGATCAGGAGATTGCCGCTGCCGGAAGCGATGAGATCGTGAAAGGAGCTGTCGCTTTGGGCGAACTCGCCATAGGCGAGGCGCGGATCGTCGTTGCGAGTGGAGCGCATCTCCTTGTCGACCGCCTCAAGCGCCTCGATACCCTCGTCCGGCATGTTGAGCGCGGCGCGACCGGCGGCAAAGGGCTCGAGCAGCATGCGCAATTCGTAAAGCTGCTGCAGCCGAGCCTTGTCCATCTGGCTGGCGGCGCTGTAGCCGATGAGATGCGTCTTGACGACCAGGCCCAAGGCCTCGAGCCGCGAGAGAGCCTCGCGGATCGGTGTCTGCGACACCCCGAGTTCCCGCACCAGATTGTCGACGGAGATACGTCCCCCCGGCGGGATCTTCAGCGACATCAGCTGCGCGTAGATGGCGTTATAGACCTCGTCACCCAGGCGGGGAGGGCGACGGACCAAGCCGCTTCCGGTTTCACTTGTCCCGATCGGGCTCTTTGCCATTGAAAATTACTCCCTTGACGCAATCTTTCCTTAGCAGCATAGTGCCTCGGCTTCAATCAGATATCCGATCGGATTTTATGTTGTGACTGTCGTGGATGCGGATTTGTTGCGAAATGTGGGCGCCACGGCATTGCAACGTGCCGGTGTTCCGCAGGCTCATGCCGATCAGCAGCTTAATCTCCTTTTCGAGGCCGAACTTCGCGGCATCCCGTCTCACGGATTCCTTCGTCTCGACCGAATCGCGCGCCGCATCGCCAACGGGGTTGCCGATCCCAATGTGCGCGGTCTGCATGAATGGCGCAAGCACGCCTTCCTGAGCGTCGACGGCCAGCGCGGGCTTGGTCCGGTTGTCGCCAATGCGGCGCTGGATGCGGTCAAAGAGAGGGCGCGAGAGGTCGGTATAGCGGTTGCAGCCATCCGAAATTCCAACCACATCGGCATGCTCGGCTGGTATGCGGAACGGATTGCTGCCGAAGGTTTCACCATTATCGCGCTGTCGACCAGCGAGGCGCTGGTCCATCCATGGGGTGCCCGCCGCGCCATGCTCGGCACCAACCCCATCGCCATCGGCGTTCCGACGGAGGACGGCCCGTTCATGATGGACACGGCGACCGGCGTCGTCTCGATGGGCGAGATTCATGACCACGCCCATCGCAAAGAGCCGATTCCGGACCATTGGGCGCTCGACGCGGACGGCAATCCGACGACCGACGCCGAGGCGGCGAAGAAGGGAGCGATTGCACCTTTCGGTCAGGCCAAGGGTTATGCGCTCGGCCTTGCCTTCGAACTGCTGGTCAGCAGCCTCGCCGGTGCTGCAATCGGCACCAATGTCCATGGCACGCTCGATGAGACCGAGATCTGCAACAAGGGCGATATCTTCATCGTCATCGATGGTCCGCATTACGGTCTGAAGGCCTATCTCGACGAGGTGAGGGCTCTCGAGCCCGCTGCCGGATTCGACCGGGTGCTGATCCCCGGAGAACGCGGGCGCGCCTGTCGCGAGCAGCGGCTGCGCGAGGGCGTGCCTGTGGCCGACGATGTCTGGGAGCGATTGCAGGTTTTGGCCGGGAAAAAGGTTGCGGCTTGACGCTTTGGATTTGATTTGGCGCGGCCCAGGTTCGGTCCGTGCTTGCTGGAGGAATAGCATTGTCATTGTTCGGTACGCTGCGCACCCCGCGCAATCTGGTTTTTGGCGCTGGCCAGCGTCATGCGCTTGCCGCCTACGCGGCCGGTCTCGGCAGCCAAGCGCTGGTCGTCACCGATGAACGGCTTGCACGCGACGGGGACTTCAGGCAGTTGGTCGACGAATTGACCACAGCGGGTGTGAAGGTAAAGGTCTTCGACGGTACCATTGCGGAATTGCCGCTCGATTGCATCGCGCGTGGTGTCGAGCTCGGCAAGGCCTTCGGAACCGACCTTGTCATCGGCATCGGCGGCGGCAGCTGCATCGATGCGGCCAAGGTGATCGCGCTACTGCTCGCTCATGGCGGCAAGGCACAGGATTATTACGGCGAATTCAAAGTGCCAGGCCCGGTCCTGCCCCTGATTGCGCTGCCGACCACGTCCGGTACCGGCTCGGAAGTGACGCCCGTTGCCGTCATCACTGATCCCGACCGCGCGGTGAAGGTCGGCATCGCCAGCCC
>JAGWJK010000715.1 GCA_028865845.1 Rhizobiaceae bacterium | reverse complement strand
CGGCAGCGAGCTTTGCTAATCAGGCGCCGATTTGGCGCAAATGTCGCCGTTTCCATGGTGGGGCGTCGCCAAGCGGTAAGGCACCGGTTTTTGGTACCGGCATTCCCAGGTTCGAATCCTGGCGCCCCAGCCATACACTATTTATACATTGAAATCAACTGCTTACAATACATTAGAAAGTCCGAAACCGGAACACTTTTCCGCTGCATAATCCTGGATCAGAAGTCAGTAAGGCCGCTTGCTTTCCTTATTGTCTCTTTTGAAGCTGCAATAAATCGAATCAAGGACTTCCAGTGGCAAACGAGAGCAACGACGCGACGAAAGTTGAGTTCTTTCCAGGGAATCGCCTAAGCTACGCAATAATTCGTATAGAGGTGCTATGCAATAATAACGTAGTAAGTCTTGGGACTGGCTTCGTTCTTAAATATGGTGAGGAATATGGTCTGGTTACAAATTGGCATGTCGTATCTGGACGACATCCAGTTACTGGAAATTTACTTTCTAGGCATGCCATTATTCCTGATTCAATCAGATTCCATGTAACAGTTGTTACGAAAGAGCAGGGCGAAGGCGACAATACGACGACTTTATACTTTAAGCCTCTCGCGCTGCCGCTGGAAGTTGAGGGTGTTCCTACGTGGATGAGCAGTCGCACATCGACATATCAAAACGATATCGCCGTTATTCCCCTTGCTGATAAAGTTTCTGAATTAGGGGACGCAAATACATACATTGAGCATATCCGCGGGGGAACCGTCACCCTCAAGCGGGGGCTTCACCTCGAGAATGTTAATACAAAGAGCGTTGCTCCATCTGACATAAATTTTCTTTACCCTCAGGTTGGCTCAGATGTTTTCGTATTAGGGTATCCAAAAGGTGTGGAACTCGGCGGCGTATTTCCTATTTGGAAACGTGGATCGATCGCTTCCGAGCCTCAGGCGACGATCACAAGTCGAGGCTTAGAATACAATAACCTCATTTATTTGGACGCGCTGACAAAAGAAGGAATGTCGGGTGCGCCGGTCATCAGCCTTTCCAAAGCGGGATCGAGGTTAGTGACCGACGATGGCGTTGCTGTTGTCATTCCGAAAGATGAAGTGGTGTTCGTAGGGGTTTATGCTGGTCGAGAAGGGGTTACAGAAGAAGAATACGAATTCTCCATTGGCCGCGTTTGGAAAGCTCAAACCGTCGCGGAAATTTTTCACGACGTTTCAAAAGTTAGAGCTCGGCAAGTCTCAGACCCTTTTTGATCCTGCGGTCGGACCTGCTAACGTTTCTTCCAAACCGCTATCATGGCATCAATCTTCGGTTGAACACGTCGCCGCGCCTCATCGCGCGGTATACCCATTAAAAGAAGAGTATCGTAATCGGTCATTTGATGGCGAAGCGCCTATGCATCGTAAGCTCAACCGCTCGCGCAATCGAGGTATTCGTCCAATCCTTCTCCATGATTTCGGCGACAAAGAACTCGACGGCGAATTCCGGGCAGCTAGGATAACCGAACTTGCCGCATCGGTTTATCAGGTATCGAGTCCGCATCTGCGGCTCGACGCTGCGCTGACCGAAGAATATAGCGAATCTGCGATGGTGGCGTACAAATAGCCAAATTACGTCGTGCGGAGCCCGCTGGCCGCGCTGCGACATTACAATTAGCCAAGGAACGGATCATGATCGGTTGTTTACCGCCATTTCTCCTGCTCGTCGCGGGCGGCGTCATAGGGGCACTTGTCGGCGGGCAACATGGGGCGATATGGGGAGGCAGCGCGGGATTGATCGTCGGCCTGGGATTGATGATCGCGCTCGTCGGACTGTTGAGGAATGCGCGGCATAAATGAACGACGGCTGCTGCGCCGGTTGCTGGCCATAGGGACAGTTATCGGCTGATAGATGGGCGTCGACAGGTTTCTTTGCCTTACACTGCCCTGATTTTTGCCCCACCTACTGCCTGCCTTAAGCCAATCTTCGGCATTGGTTCCTATCCTGCTGTTCTCTCAGCCGATACGGATCGTCATGTCCAGCCAGTTCCAGAGCCCGCTTCTTTCCATCGTTGCCCCCTGTCACAATGAGGAGGAGGGGCTGGCGGAGTTTTGCCGTCGTGCCGCTGCTGCCGCCCAGACCGTGGCGGGAGAGGCTTTCGAGATCGTGCTGGTCGACGACGGCTCGACTGATGGAACCTGGGATCTGATCACAAAAATGGCTGTCCGATTGCCACAGGTGCTGGGCGTCAGGCTGGTGCGCAATCACGGCCATCAACTCGCGGCAACCGCCGGCCTTGCGGCTGCGCGGGGCGAGCGTGTCCTGCTGATCGATGCCGATCTCCAGGACCCGCCGGAACTGCTGCTCATGATGATGCCGATCATGGATCGCGGCGCCGACGTGGTCTACGGGCAGCGAACCCGGCGGCAGGGCGAGACCTGGTTCAAGCGCGCCTCCGCGTCGCTGTTCTATCGCATGCTGTCTCGTCTCGCCTCCGTAACGATTCCCCGCGATGTCGGGGATTTCCGCCTCATGCGCCGCCGCGTCGTCGATATCCTGCTTTCGATGCCGGAGCGCGATCGCTTCATCCGCGGCATGGTGAGCTGGATCGGCGGCAGACAGGTGGCACTGCCGTACGAACGCGATCCGCGGTTTGCCGGGACAAGCAAATATCCGCTGCGCAAGATGATCAATTTCGCGCTCGATGCCATTACCAGCTTTTCGACCACGCCGCTGCGCATCAGCACCTGGCTCGGCATGGCGACAGCCGGCGTGGCGCTGTTGCTGCTGGCCTATACTCTGGCGCGCTGGATTGCCGGCGAAACGATCATCGGCTGGTCGAGCATCATGGCGGCGGTGACCGCTTTCAGCGCCATCCAGCTGATCTGCATCGGCATCATCGGTGAATATATCGGCCGCCTCGTCCAGGAAAATAAGAGACGCCCTATGTTCATGATCGAAAGCCTCGTACGCAATGGCACGGCTGCGGAACTTTCCAGCGATTTCTCGGCGATGAATGCAGCTGACAAGCGCCGCGAAATGGAACGCGCCCTGAGTACGCTGCCGGCGGAAGAACGGTTGCATCCGCTCCATTCCGAGGCTCGCGGCTGATGGCAGCGATTTCTCCTGACGGTATCGCCAGCGGATCATCGGCGGTCGGCGAGGAGGGGGCCGTCGTCCGGCAATATCCCGGCTTTGCCATCCTCGCATTCCTGATAGCCGTGGCCATTCTCGTCACCGCTTTCCCGTTTCCGCCGCTCCTCGATTATCCCAATCACTATGCGCGGATGTGGTTGCTGGCGGGGGGCATTGCGACGCCGCCGTTTTCCTCGATCTATACGGTCGACTGGAACCAGACCTTCACGAATGTCGGTATGGATCTTATCGCTTATTGGCTCGGTCCGTTGCTCGGCATACCGTTGTTGATGCGATGCCTGTTGTTCCTGGCGATCGCTTTGCCACCGCTCGGCGCTATCGCGCTGCATCGGCGATTGTTCGGCGGCGCCTATTACTGGCAGATCGGCATGCTCTATCTGGCCTGGTG
>JAGWJK010000007.1 GCA_028865845.1 Rhizobiaceae bacterium | reverse complement strand
GCCCACTTCCTGGGAAGCCGTCACGCTGCCGGTCACGTGGATGTTGCTGAGGCTGGCGCTGTCGGCGTTACCAACGAGCGCGCCGACGCGTGCAGCGCCGGTGATATCGACGTTGGACAGCGTGAGATCGCGGACAGTGCTGCCGCTCACGGCACCGAAGAGCCCGGTCTCCGTCTGAGTTGGCCGATCGATCGTCAGCTTGTCGATCGCGTGGCCAAGGCCCGTAAACACGCCGCTGAAAGTTGGGAGGGGCACGAAGCCGGCTCCGCCATTCCACGTCGCGGTGTCGCTGGCGTCGATGTCGGTCGCCAGCGCATAGTTGCCGGATGTCGAGACGCTCTGCAACTCGCTCAGACTGTTGATCAATGTATAGCTGACGCCATTGACGGAGAGGCCGGCGGCGCTTCCGGACAGGGTGACGCGAGCGCCGTCATTGAGGCTGTAGCCGCTCCCGGATACGAGAGCCAAACCTGCACCGCTGCCGGTAGCGGTAATGTCGGCATTAATCGCTATACTACCGGCGGCGTTCAGCGTGAGGATGCTGCTGGCGCTCCAGCTGAGCGGTGCAGCGACGGTGATATTGCCGGTCTGGCTGCCGCTGCTTCCAGTGGTCACCGTCACACTCGCTGATCCCAGCTGCGTCGTCAGCGTGCTGACGTTGAGCACGCTGTTGTCGGCGTTTGCGTCGAAGCCGCTCATACCGCTGCTGGTAGCGGTCGAAATCGTCAGGTTGTGAGGATCGAGCAGCAGCGTGCCGAAACTGCCGTTCTGGCTGCGCAGATCCGCAAAACCGGTATAGTCGAGCACGGCCTTGCCCGAAACTTCCGCATCGCCGCCTGCGGCCGAACCAGCGCCGGTGGCCGAGATGGTTCCGGCAAACGAAGTCAAATCGTTCGACCAGACGACGACATCGCCGCCTGCGCCTGCGGTGCCATCGGCGCGGATCGTCGCGCCTGAAGCGACCGTCGCCGTGTCCGCGGTCGCCACCTGCTCGGCCAGAAACTTCGTCGCGGCATCATGGCCGCCCTGATAGTCGCCGCCGATCAGCGCCGTGCCGCCCGTCAGGCCGGAGACGTCGACCATGGCAGCCGCGCCGAGCGCGACGGATTTGCCGGTCGCGACCACCGTGCCGCCCTTGCCGTCAGCGCCGGATGCGTCCACCGCGCCGTTGATGGTCACGGTGCCGCCTGAGATCCGGATATCGCCGCCGTCGCCTGTCGGCCGTGAGGTCGGGATCGGAACCCGGGTTGGAATATTGCTGGCGGATACGGTCCGGGTCGCCGATACCTTGCCGGTCACCTCGACCTTGCCTTCGTCGCCTGCCGTCAGGAAGACGCGACCGTTCTGCGTCGCGACGCCTGTCGCCTTCACGACGCCATTTGTGTTGCCGGCAAGCGCGTAGACGTTGCCGCCATTGGCGCGCAGTTCGGCGTTGGCAGCGGCTACCGTGCCGGAGTTGACGACCTTGGTATCGCCACCGCCGACCTTGACCGAAAACAGACCGTCGCTGTCAGCCTTGTCTTTTGCCAGTACCTCGTAGCCCGCAAGCAGGCCGACCGTGCCAGCAGGAGCTGTGACCGATCCCTCGTTGTCTACCGAGCGCGCGATGAGCGCGACGTCGCCGCCGACGGAGGAGATGGTGCCGAGGTTGACGACCGCGGCTTTCGAGGCGCCGGAAAACAGCTTGTTGCCCTGTGCGTTGAAATCGGCGTCGCTGAGATCATGAGTCGAGGCGAAGAAATCGCCTCCGGTTCCCACGCGCCCCTTATTGCCGACGACGATGCCGGCCGGATTGATGAGGTAGAGCGAGCCGGTCGCCGTCAGCGAGCCGTCGATCTGCGAAGGAAGATTACCGGTGACACGGTTCAGCGTTGCGCCGGATCCATTGTCGAAATGCACGAAATTGCCGCCGCCGATGGAAAACCCGTTCCATTGAACGATGCCGGTACCTGACGTCTGGTTGATAGTAAGACCGTGGCCCTGCTGCACGATGTTGCCAGCACCGGACGTGAATTGTCCGCCGGTCGGAAGCACGTCGCCGGCAAACAGTGGGTGAGGCGCCGTCAGGGCCGTGCAACTCATCAGCATAAAGAGGAGCTTGTGTCCAACCACGCGACGCTGCCGAAAATGACCGGGCATTCAGTCCCCCAACCGAGTTAGGATGCCCTCGCGCTGCCGAAATTCGCGGAAGGCAAAAATTAATTCGCACCCAAATGATGTGAGTCCTCACTATCCGATGCCTTGTTCTCTGTCACGCCGCGGAAAGGTAAATTCTCATTTAGGTTGTTTATTTCAAGAATTTTGATGACAAAAATGCATCATCAGGCTGGCCCGTGATTTGCTTTTGCCAGTAACGCGCAATTCCGTGAGGGATAAGCGACAAGTTACTGCCGATTCGGCGCACGAAGCGATCGAATATTCGTCATGGATTCCATGAACCGGATTATGATTCTCTTTTTATAACATTAGCTTGGCTTAATTTTTACATTGCCGTTTTTTTAAATTTTCCAACTTCGGCGCGTATCGTTTCATCGCCAAAATCGATGCGGGAGCAGGAGCTGCCAAAGCGTGAAATTTTTGCAAATTGCGCCGGTGGCATGTAAGAGGGCGGCGCTCGCCCGCTGCACTTCGCGCAAATATTGACAGAAATTGACACAGAATATTTCACCCCCTGATTGTCATGGGTTTGCAATGTTAAAAACTTTTTTGATCAATAGCTCGATGAGTTGTGGTCCGCAAAAATCCAGATTTCGGCGATCGTGTCGTTCGAATATTGTCGGGCTTTCTACAGGTATAGAAATTTATCAGTAGACCTTATCAATTTTCTATTTCGCTTCCCATTGATTTCGCTCCGGCGAAGCTGAGCGGCCTGTTTTATCAGCCGTAGATCGAGCGGCACACGGCTTCGCATTTGTTCAGATCAAGCCATCCGTTCGTGCGGATTCCCGATTCCATGTCGATCCAATAGAGATCGTCGGCCGAAGCGCCGATCGCCGCGATGATGCTTTCGACATTCAGCGGATTGATACCTCCGGAGAAGCCGCAGAACGGCCCATTCTTCGGCAGGGTCGGCCAGGATGCCGGCGAAACGCCCGTGCCGAAAGAGGTGTCGAACAGCCAATCCAGGCGGTTGTCGCCGGGAAAGGCGCCCTTGCACTGAAGCATGGTGCGGACGCCGTGGCGGCGTCCGAACAGAACGGTATTCTCGACCTGTTCGGCCGAGCTACCGGAAAAGTTGTGATTGACCTGAATACGCTGAAAGCCGGTGAGGTCCACGCACACCGTCTCCGGCGCATTGGCGATTTTCGTCGCTTCAGTCCCGCAGACATGCGCTGCAAGCCGCAAGCTCCCTGCCGTTGCGAAGGCTTTGCGGGCATCGACGTCCGGGAATAACGGCTTTTCCGCCTGCGCGTCATCGACGAGCATGCCCCATTCGATCGGATAACGCGCCGAAAGACTTTGCAGGTCGCCGATCAGCCTGGTGTCGTCGATACCTGTGAAGGCGACGAAGGCGGGGTGCTTAACCATTGGATGTTCCTCCTGTTTTTTGTCACGGAGCATGGCTTCGACGCGATGCTCTTTTATTGTTTTTGATATTATTGGTACGTACCAGTTATGTCAATTCTAGATTGAAAGTCCGCTAGAAATGGACATGTGTGAATTATTATTGACACTCTGGTACGTACCATATACGCATAGAACAACAGTCGCCTCAAGGGAGGATCTGTCCCCGAGGTCATAATTTCTGGGCTTAACGTGATGACAGGATTTTTGGACGAGGCGGATGATCTTGAACTGGCGGGGCCGGTCGTGACTTATGCTGACGGGGCATCTCTCGCGGAAAAGGGGTCGACGCATATGTCCGAAGCAGATGGGGCATCTCTAAAGGGCCCGCTTTATCGCCAGCTTGCTATGAAGCTGAGGGCTGAAATCGAAAGCGGGTCGCGCGGCGCCAACGAGCTGTTGCCGTCCGAGCGGGATATCGCTGTTCAATATGCGATGAGCCGCGACACGGTGCGCAAGGCGGTGCGGTTGCTGGAGCAGCAGGGCCTTCTCTACAGTGAGCATGGCCGTGGCACCTTCGTCGCACCGTCTTCCGTGCGGGAAATGTCACGGACACTCGACAGTTTTTCGCAGGATACCGAGAAACGCGGCGGTGCTGCCGGCCAGACCATTCTCCTCGTCGAGCGGCTGCCGGCGAGCATTGCGATAGCAGGCGTGCTGAAGATCGAGCCGCGGCAGATGATCATGCGGGTCAAGCGCATCCGCACCATCGACGGCGCCCCCGTCGGTGTTCACGATGCCTACCTGGCGCTTCCGCACGGCGGAAGTTTCACCGAGGACGATCTTGTTCGGGCGGGCTCGCTCTACAAGCTGCTCGCCAGCCGCTTCGGCCTCAACGCCGCCGAAGGCCTCGAAAGTCTGGGTTCCGTCGCGGCCAATGCGGAGGATGCGGCGCAACTGTCCGTGGCGGTGGGTGCGCCGCTGTTGTTGTGTGAGCGTATAACGCTCTCGGAGCGCAGGCAGCCGATGGAATATTGCGAGATGAAATACGTGTCGAGTTATCGCTACACGGCGCGCATCAACAGATTCAGTCAAAGATAAAAATAACCAACCTTAGAGGGGTTAAGTGATGGAAATGATCAGATTGGGCGTCGCCCTGCGGCGCGCACGCGCTATTGCTTTGTCTGCCGGCATGGCCTTGACGGCGATGACGACTGCACATGCGGAGGATCTCAACCGTCCGCCGCAGAATATCGTCTATTTCGTCAACGGTACGCTGGGCGATAAATCCTTCTTCGATTCCGCCGAGCGCGGCATGCAGCGCGTGAAGAAGGAGCTTTCGGTCTCCACCCAGACCGTGGAAGGTGGCGTCGATCCGACCCGCTGGGAAGGTGCTATCACCGATCTTGCCGAAGGCGGCGACTACGACACCATCGTGCTCGGCACCTATACGATGGTGCCGATGGTCGAAAAGATCGCACCGCAGTTTCCCGATATCCGTTTCATTCTCTTCGACGGCGCCGTCGACTACAGCAAATGCAAGTGCGGCAACGTCTATTCCATCCTGTTTCGGCAGAATGAGGGGGCTTATCTCGCCGGCACACTTTCCGCACGCCTGACCCAGGCCGGCATTGCCGATATTCCGGCCGGCAGTGCGCTGGGCACGGTGGGCTCCATGCAGATCCCCGTGATCGACGACTTCCTCGTCGGCTTCGATGCCGGCGCGAAATCGGTGCTGCCTGACGTGAAAGTATTGAAACAATACGCCAATTCCTTCTCCGATCCGGCCACCGGCAAGGAGATCGCTAAGGCGCAGTTCGGGCAGGGCGCGAGCATCGTGTTCCAGGTCGCCGGCGCAACCGGGCAGGGCGTCATCGAGGCTGCGGCAGAAGCAGGGCGCTATGTCATCGGTGTCGATTCGGATCAGGCGCTGATCTACGAAACCTCCCGTCCGGACACGGCCAAGCGGATCGTCACCTCGGTCATGAAAAATGTCGACAACACGGTCGTGCGATCGGTCAGCCTGATGAAGGACGGCAAGCTGCCGTTCGGCACGGCGGAGTCGCTTGGTCTGAAAGAAGGCGCGATCGGTCTCGCCGACAATAAATTCACCCAGGCCATCGTGCCGCCGGCTGTTTGGACTGATGTCAGCAAGGTCAGGGATGACATCATCGCCGGCAAGATCAAGGTCCCGACTGCCTTTTGAGCCAGCAACAGGGTTCATTCTTGCTCGGAGCGGCCTTGACCCGCGCGTCGTCGCCAGGGCCGCTCCATGATGTATTCCCGTAATCCAAGAGGCTCGCCGGTTTTCCGGAATTGCCTCAGGAGGCTCTTTCTATGGACCATCACCCTTCCGGCATAGGAATGGAGGCGCCAGCCATAGAGCTGCGCAACGTCAGTAAGCGCTATGGCAACGGCACCCTGGCGAATGAAGACGTGTCGCTGACGATCAGGCGTGGAGAAATCCACGCCATCTGCGGCGAAAATGGCGCCGGCAAGTCGACGATCATGAAGATGATTTATGGTCTCATTCAACCGAGCGCCGGGACCGTGCTGATCGACGGCCGAGAATGTCATTTCACTCACCCAAGCCAGGCGATCGCCGCCGGTATCGGCATGGTCGCCCAACATCTGAACCTCGTGCCGTCGTTCACCGTCGCCGAAAACGTGGTGCTCGGCCAAGAGCCGACCGGTCGGGGCGGCCTGCTCGATCGCGATGCTGCCGTTGCCGCCGTTCGGCAGCTTGCAAAATCTTTCGGACTAGAGGTCGATCCGATGGCAAACGTCGGCGATGTTTCGATCGGCATGCAGCAGCGGACCGAGATCCTGAAAACACTCTATCGCGGGGCGCGGATACTGCTGATGGACGAGCCGACCGCCGTGCTGACGCCGCAGGAGACGGACGAGCTTTTTGCCGCCATCCGCCGGCTTGTCACTTCGGGCGTCACCGTGGTCATCATTACCCATAAGCTTGCTGAGGTGAAGGCGATCTCCGATCGCCTGACGGTGTTGCGCGATGGTCGAGTAACTGGATATGCGGAGACGTCAGACATCGACCACAGGACCATAGCCGAGATGATGGTCGGCCGGCCGCTCGCGCCGCAGATCTTCAAGCGCGTGGTCGCAACCGCTCGCAAGCCGCGGGTGAGAGTGCGTCGGCTCAGCTATGTCAATGCGCAGGGGAGTGTGCGTCTCACGGATATCAATTTCGATGTCGCCGGCGGTGAAATTCTCGGCATCGCCGGTGTCGAGGGCAATGGGCAGAATTCGCTGGCGCGGGTGCTGAGCGGCCTTTCCGCCCCGCAGGCCGGATCTGGCGAACTCGATGGCGTGACGTTTACCAGCAAGGGCGTTCGCTCCGCGCGCAAATCCGGCGTTGCGACCGTACCCGAGGATCGTTTGAGCGAGGGCGTGGCCGCCAATCTCGACATCGAGCAGAACATCGTCGCGACCACCTATTACGAACGGAAATTTTCCGCCTTCGGTTGCCTTAAGATCGCGGCGATCGGCAAGTGGACGAGCGACCTGATCAAACAGTTCGACGTCAAGACCGCGTCCAGCAAGACGCCGATCGGCGCACTCTCCGGCGGCAATATGCAGAAGGTCGTCATGGCGCGGGAAATATCCGGCGAGCCGAAATTTCTCGTCGCCGCGCAGCCGACGCGCGGTGTCGACATCGGCGCCGCAGGAGCCTTACGGGAGGAACTGGTGGCACTGCGCGATCGCGGTGCTGCTGTGTTGCTGATCTCTGCCGACCTGGAGGAAGTCTTGAGCCTTTCTGATCGAATCGCGGTGCTGTTCAAGGGAGAGATCGTTGCACATTTCCGCGCCGATACGGCAGATCAGCGAGAAATCGGCCTCTACATGACCGGGCTGAAACGCCAGCCGCAGGCAGCAGCGACCGTTGATGCACCCTTCGCCCATGATCCGCAGGAGGTCGTGGCATGACTGTCTCCTCCCATACATCTTCCGACATCGGCACTCAGGTCGTACGTCTGATTTTCGTCCTTGTCGCCGCTCTCGGTTGCGGTTTCATGTTGACGATGCTGGTCAGCGCCGAGCCGCTGAAGGCCTATGCGGCCTTGCTCACCGGAGCCTGGCCGGATTTCGGCTGGAACAGCGCTGGCCAATTCACCGCGCGCCGCATGACGCGATTGGGCTCGCTGCTTGAGGATGCCACCACTTTGACACTCCTCGGTCTTGCGGTCGCTATCCCGTTTCGGGCCAAGCAATTCTCCATGGGCGCGGACGGGCAGCTTTTCCTCGGTACTATCGCCGCCGCGGCGACAAGTCTTATCGTTGGTGGCCCGGCGATCGTCGTCATCCCCGCCGCCTGCATTGCGGCGATGACCTCAGGTTTCCTGTGGGGCCTCGTCCCGGGCGTGTTGAAAACCCGGTTCGGTGCCAACGAGATCGTCACCACGCTGATGCTCAATGTCATCGCCGTTCAATTCTACCGGCTGGCGATCACCTTTTGGCTTCGCGATCCATCGGCGGGTTTCATCACCACGCCGCCCTTGCCGGATACATCGGTGCTGACGTCGCTGCTGGCGCGCACCAATGTCACGGGGATGGTTTTCGTGGCGATCCTTGCCGCTTTCGCTGCCTGGTTTCTGATCAAGCGCACCGCTGTCGGCTACGAGATTACGCTTGTCGGTGAGAATCCGAAATTTGCCGAACAAGCCGGCATTCCGGTGAAGCGGGCGGCGGCCCTGTCCATGGGCCTGGGCGGCATCTTTGCCGGTCTCGCAGGCTTCCACATGTCGAATGCTCTGCTGAAGGCCTTGCCCGTCGATCTGGCGCCGGGCCTCGGCTTCGACGGCATCGTCGTCGCATTGCTTGCCCGCAACAATCCGCTCGTCATCCCGATCGTGGCGATCCTCTATGCCTATCTGCGTGTCGGTGCGCAGGTGATGGAGCGGTCATCCGATGTGACGCGCGAGATGGTTCTGATCATCCAGGCGTTCATCATCCTCTTCGTTATCGCAGAGCGTTTTGGACCCGCCTTGCTCACAGGCTGGCTTCGGCGGCGATCGGCCGTCAGGGGCGGAAAGGCGGTGCAGGCGTGAGCACGGAATTCATCGTCTGGGGAACATTCTTCGGAAGTTTGATTGCCGCCATCTTGCGGGCTTCGGCGCCAATCATTCTCGCAGCATTCGGCGGATTGATCTCCGATCTCGCCGGCAGCATTAATATTGCACTCGAAGGCATCATGCTGGTCGCCGCCTTCTTCGGGGTCATCGCCTCGGCCTATTCGGCTATCTGGTTTCCGGGCGTGCCGCTCTGGGTGCATCCCTGGGTCGGCTGCCTTGCCGGCCTGATCTCAGGTGTCGGGATCGCCGGTCTTCTTGCGGTTTTTCATCTCGAACTTGGCGCCGACATCATCGTTTCCGGTGTCGGCATCAATATCCTGGCCTCGGGTCTGACGGTGTTTCTGCTTGTCTCGATCACAGGCGACAAAGGCTCCACCGCAACGCTCACCAGCTATGCTTTGCCGTCACTGCATATTCCTTTTGTCGACGGCATCCCTTTCTTCGGCACCGCTCTCAACGGCGATGGGTTCCTCGGACACAATGTCGTGGTCTATGCCGCACTGCTCGCCACGCCGATGCTGTCGTTGCTACTTTATCGCACGCGCTTCGGGCTGAGACTGCGCGCCGTCGGTGAGAATCCCGATGCGGCGCTCGCAGCAGGCGTTTCCGTCAAACGCTTGCAATATGCCGCCCTGCTGTTCAGCGGGCTGCTGGCAGGTCTCGGCGGCATCTTCCTCAGCATGGGTTATCTGACGCTGTTTCAGGCCGATATGACAGGTGGGCGCGGTTTTCTCGCGCTGGCCGCAGTCTTCCTGGGTGGCAGACGGCCGCTCGGGACACTGGTTGCTGCCGTTGTTTTCGGCGCGTCGACCGTGTTTGCCGCACAACTCGGCAGCTACAATGTGCCAAGCCAGATCGTCTTCATGATCCCGCCGATCCTGACCATCGTCGCCTTGCTCTTCTTCAACATTCGGCAAAAGCGCCGGGTTAACCGGCGTATCGCACGCGCGGCCAGCGTTCTGCGCCAGGCCTGAGAACGCCCATTTCGACAGTACAAACAATAAGAAACGGACTAGGGATGACAACCAACAGATATCACGATCCAATTCTTGCTGCCCTTGCATTGGCCGGTATCGGCGATGCGCTCGGCGCACCCACGGAGCTCTGGGGCATAGACGAGATTTTCGCCCGTTACGGCGGTCTGGCGGATCGCTTCGAGGAGCCGACACCGGACACGTTTGCAGGCGCCAATCACGGCAAACACGGCGAAGTCACCGATGACGCAAGCCAGATGTATTATCTCGCCCGTGCCCTGGTGAAGGCCGACGGCAGGCTTGATGACAAGGGATGGGTCGCCTGCCTGCTCGACTGGGCCGATACGTCGCCAAAGGCCAGCTTCATGGGACCGACGACGGCTGCGATCGTCGCCGCGTTGCGTGAAGGCCGCAGCCTCGACGGCGTCGGCGTTGTCGGCACGTCAAAACGAAAGCTTCCGACCATGGGCAATACCAACGGCGCCGCCATGCGCGTTGCGCCCGCCGGCCTCATCCATCCCGGTAATATAACGGCGGCTTGCCAACAGGCACTCGTCACCTGCCTGCCGTCGCACGACACCGATGTGGCGATTGCGGCCGCGTCGGCAATTGCTGCGGGCACGGCAATCGCCGTGGTGGAAAGCGATGCCGACGCGGTCGTGAGGGCCTGTCGCGAAGGCGGAATGGTGGGTGAGCGGCTTGCTGCCGACCATGCGCGCGTGCCGCCCGGCCCGCGTTTTTTGACACGGCTGGACATGGCGTTGGAGATCGCTGCCCGCGCCAGCGACGATCGCCGGTTTCTCGTTGACCTGGAATCAGCCATTGGAGCGTCGATGCTGGCGAGCGAATCCGTGCCGACCGCCATTGCCATCTTCGCCTATGCCAAGGGGGATCCCCTGCGAACCGTTGCGCTGTCGGCCACGGCCGGTAACGACACCGACACCGTCGCCACGATGGCGGGTGCCATGGCAGGAGCGATGGCGGGGACGGCAAAACTGCCGCAGGCGCTTTACCGGGAGTTCATGGCGGTCAATGATGCCGAATTCCAATTCGACACTCTCGCCGCTGGTTTGGCGGCCATTGCCCTCAGGAATTCCCATCATGTCTAGAGGCCGCCCCGAACTTGCGAGCATTTTCGCAGCGAATGCCGCTCGCGCTTTCGATATGCTTGCCTATGGCGATCCGAATATCGACTATGTTTTTGAAACCGCACGTGTTCCTGCCGCCGACGAGAAAGCTCTCGGGCGCCGCCTCGGCACATTTGCCGGCGGAACCGCGGCCAATGTCGCGTGTGCGGCAAGCCGTCTCGGTGCTCGCGTCGCCGGCTATGGCCGTGTTGGCGCCGATGCCGACGGTCAATTCCTGCTTGCGGCCAACGAGGCGGCCGGCGTGTCGAACACATTCCTGCGCAGGGTCGATCAGCCGAGCGCCGCCGCGACCATCATCGTCGACGCCTCCGGCGAAAAAGCGCTGGTCTATGCACCAATGCCGGGCGAGGCGCTGGACGAAGCGGCGCTGTCGGCCGCGCTTGGGCAGAGTCGGCTGCTCTATGCGATGCCGTATGATCTTGAGGAGTTCCAGCAGATCACGGCTCTGGCGCATGCAGCCGGCGTTGCCGTTGCCATCGACATCGAGGCGGCGGTCGCGCCGAACCGTGAACGTCTCGATGCCTTGCTCGCATGTTCCGATATCGTCTTCATGAATGCAGGTGGTTTTCGCGCGACGTCGGACGCGGAGATCAGTGCGAAGGCCATTCGCCCGCTTTTGGACAAGGGGCCGCAATTGCTCGTGGTCACCATGGGCGCTGCCGGCGCCATCGCCTGCAGCGGCTCCGAATCGAGCGAACATCCGGCTTTTCCGGCCACGATGGTCGATGCGACCGGCGCCGGTGACTGCTTCAACGGCGCTTATCTCGCGGCGCTCTTCGGCCGCCGCTCGCTGAGCGACAGCCTCGCCTTCGCATGCGCGGCCGCCAGCATCTCGGTGTCGGCAGTCGGTGCCAGAACGGCATTGCCATCGAAGAAGGAGGTCGAAGCATTGCTCCGATGAAGATTTCAGGCGCGCCTCAAGCTTGGCTGATGAGTGCGTCGACTTCCGTCACCTCGGCGACAAGTTTCATGTTTTCCAACGTGGATTGATGCAGGTCGGGACGCCCAGAGGAGCAGGCATCGCCAACGACTATGACCTCATACCCCATGTCGGCGGCACAGGCGACTGATGTCAGGACAACGGAGTTCGTCGCGACGCCGGCCATGATCAGCCGCTTGGCCTTCAGCACGCGCAGCACTTCTTCGAGTTGCGAACCGTAGAAAGCATTGACGCGGCTGTGCTTTACGACAAATTCACCGGCAAGCGGGCCGAGGCCATCATGGAACTCCGCCCCCCAGCTCCCGTCCACCATGGCTTTGCTGGCGACGACGTTGCGGAAGATGGTGCAGTTCTGAATGACATCGGCATGATCCGGTCGAAAGGCGATACGGACATGGACCACGGGAATATTGTTTTCCCGAGCGAAGGCCAGCAGCTTTGCCGCATTCTCGACGACCGAGCCGCGATTGTCGGCATCCTCGGCGACGCCGACCTTGATCTTGCCGGCGGCATGCAGGACCTCGTTTTGATAGTGCATGGCAACCAGCACGGTTTTCATCGCCGGTCTCCCTTATTGCTGTGCGAAATAGCGGATCGCGAAATCGATCCATTCCGGGAAATGCCAGTCGGGATGCCTCGCCCTGATCTCAGGCCCGAGCGCCTCGACCATCGCATCTTCGCTCATGCCCTTGTTCTTTCCTGTGTCTACGCGTGCTTTGACGTCCTCGATATAGTCGCGGACGCCGACAAGAATGTCGCCGCCGCCGAGATCTCCATGGCCGGGAACGACGATGGCTGGCGAAAGCGCGATGCAGTCCTCTAATGCCTTGACCCAGGTCGCGGCATCGATGTCCATGTCGTGCGGCGGAAACCAGGGAAAGATCGGAAACGTCTTCTCCTCGGCGAGATCGCCGGTGAAGAGGATTTTCTCGGCCGGAAGGAAGACGATCTGGTCGGCCTGCGTGTGGGCCTTGCCCCAGGTCTTCAGGAGAATCTTGCGTCCGCCAAGCTCGACCTCGTGCTCGCCGCCGTCATAGAGCGTGTCTGCTTCGACCAGATGGGTGTTTTCAAGCGCTGCGGCCACCGCCGGTCCCATGCCCTTGAACATGTCGAGATAAGCTTCGCCCTTGGCGGCAAGTTCGGCAGCCTGGGCCCTGTTATAAACGATCTCGGCCACACCTTTGAAAGGTTCGGCGCCATAGCCGTGCTCGGGATGAAAATGGGTGATGGTCAGATAGAGTTTTCGCGAGCCGGCGAGTTTTTGGGCGGCGGCGAGCACGGCCTCGCCATTGGCGCGACCCATGCCGCTGTCGACGACGAGAGCCGAATGTTCGCCGAGCACAATGCCAATATTCGGCACCAGGGGGATGCGATGATCCTCGATGACGAAGACGCCATCGGCGATCTCCTTGGGTGATGAGGCATCGACGATCGGCGCCGGCGGGGTGTTGGCGGTCTCGGTCATGGAATTATCCTTCCTTGAGTTGCGTCGCGGGCTTCGGGGCTATTCTCCGCCTGAAACCGGCAAACGAGATCTCCCGACCGGCGGTGATGCCCAGCGGCCGGAAGAGGATGATAAGAAGCATGAGGGCGGCAAGCACGACATCGCCAAGCCCGGCGGGCGCGGATATCGTTGTCGCCGAGAAGGGCAGGGAGAAGCCGGCTTCGGCAAGCCGCAGCAGTTCGGTCAGCACCGAAATGACCAGCGTGCCGACGACGGCGCCGGTGAGGCTGCGCATGCCGCCGACGACGAGCATCGAGATGAACAGGAACGTGGGATCGAGATAGAAGCTCTCGACCCTGAGCGTGCCGAGGAAATGGCCGAAGAGGGCACCGCCAACGCCAGAGACGAAGCTGGCCAGCACGAAGGCGGTCAGCCGTTCACGCAGTACATGCACGCCGCTGGCGCGCGCCGCCACTTCGTCTTCGCGGACAGCGCGCAGAGCTATGGCAAAGCGGGTTTCCTGGTAGATGAAGGCGATGAGGATCGCGCCGGTCGCAAAAAGCCCCGATGTCCACAAGCCGACATAGGAAGGCAGGCCCATCAGCGATTGCTGGCCACCGGTAAGCCCGGTCCAATTGCCGAGCACGATATAGACGATGATCAGCAGCGACAGCGTGGCTATGCCCACGGCAATGCCGGTGAGCCGCATGATCGGCGCGCCGACGACAAGAGCAACGAGCGCCGCAACCCCACCACCGATAAAGGCGCCGGCAAGCGGCGGCAGATGCACAGTGGCAAGCCAGACCGGCAGATCCGGCAGGAATGTGTGTTTCATGGTGGGCAGCATGGTGAGCAGCGCCGAGGTATAGGCGCCGATCGCCATGAAGCCGACAGCGCTGAAATTCAGAAGCCCGGAATTGCCCATGAAGATATAGAGGCCGACAACGGCGACGAGGTTGACGAGACCGAAGATTACCCGCCGTTGCAGCACGATGCCGGCAAAGCTTGCCAGCCAGCAGATTACCAGCACGAGCGCGATCAGGATAAGCAGCGGGCCGATGCGGCGGAGCATGTCGCGTAGAATCTCCATTGTCATACACGCTCTTTCAGCCCACGCGCTGGGAAAAGGCCCTGTGGCCTTACAAGGAGCACGAGAATAACGACCACGAAGAGGAACGCCTCACGGAAGGGGCGCAGCTCCGGTGGCAGGAACGCCTGCAGCAGGATCGAGACGACGCCCACGAGAAAACCGCCGACGGCAGCGCCGAATAGATTGCCAAGGCCGCCGATAACAGTCGCGACGAAGGCGATGATGACTAGCTGTACGCCGAAGCGCGGCTGCACGAAGCCGGTCTGCGCTGCAAACAGCAGCGCGACGACGGCCGCCAACACGCCGCTGAGCGCAAAGGCAGCAGCAATCACCGCATTGGCGCGCACGCCGACGAGACGGGACATCGTGAAGTTCTCCGCCGCCGCGCGCATCTGCAGGCCGAAACGGGTCTTCTTCAGAAAGAGCGTCAGGGCCGCGAGCAGGGTTGCGCAGACGAGGATGGTGACGAGCTTCAGCGCGCTCACCTGCACGCCGCCGATGGTCACGGCCTGGCCGAGCATCGGCAACGGATCGAGCGTCTTGATGCGTGAACCGACCAGGAAGACCAGCAACCGCTGCAGGAACATGCTGACCGAGAAGGAGGAGATCAACATCGTCGCCGGATCGGCATTGCGCAAAGGCCGGAAGGCGAGCCGTTCGGTCAGCACTGCGAGGGCGACTGTTACCAGTACGGAGGCGGCGATGCCGATGACAACAGGCTGGCCGGAAAGCGCAAACAGTACATAGGCGCCGACGGTGACGAATTCGGCATGGGCGAAATTGGCAAGCCGCATGACGCTGAAAATCAGGCCGATGCCGAGTGCCGTCAGAGCATAGAGACCGCCGAGGCTGAAGGCATCGGCGAGCACTTGGATGATCATCTGCATCAGTTCTTCGCCTCCGTGCGCAGGCCGAAATAGGCAGCCTCGAATCCGGGATCGGCTGCAAGCGCCACCGAAGCGCCGGCAAGCCTGACCCGGCCGCCGTTCAGCACATAGGTCCGGTCGGCCGCTTTCAGGGCGCGCGGCGCGTTCTGCTCGACGACGAGGATCGTCAGGCCGCGGGCGCGGATTTCGGCCAACAGCTCGTAGACCCGGTCGGTCACCTTCGGCGCCAGGCCGAGGGAGGGTTCGTCGAGCATCAGCAGTCGCGGCTTGGAGAGCATGGCGCGGGCAATGACGAGCATCTGCTGCTCGCCGCCCGACAGCCGCCCGGCCGCTTCGTTGCGGCGCTCGCCAAGAATAGGGAAAATGTCGAAGAAGCGGGCGATCTCATCCTTGACCGCGTTATGATCGCTACGCACAGTTGCGCCAAGCGTCAGGTTTTCGAGGACGGTAAGGCCGCCGAAGACGTGGCGGCCCTCAGGCACCAAGGCGACGCCGCGACGCACGGTGCGCTCCAGGGCTTTTGGCGCGATTGGCTCGCCGGCAAAGGTGATGTGGCCGCCGGAAGGCTGAACGAGGCCGGCGATGGCGCCGAGCAGCGAGGATTTTCCGGCCCCGTTGGGACCGACGATCGAGACGACCTCACCCTCGCCGACATGCAGGCTGATACTGGAAAGGGCGGTGATCTGACCGTAGCGGACGACGAGATTGTCGATCGAGAGAAGAGGAGAAGAGGCGCCGGCTATCGTCATGCCGCCTCCGTGCCGAGATAGGCGGATTTGAACTGAGGGTCGGCGAGCACCTCCGCCGGAGTTCCGGTGGCGATGGTTCGGCCGCTCGCCATGACATGTAGCCGGCGGCAGATGGCCATCACCAAAGTCATGTTGTGTTCGATCAACAGTACGCCACAGGAGAAGTCACCCTGAATGCGGCGGATGAGGTCGGCGAGCGCTTCGGCCTCGCCAATGTTCAGGCCGGCGGCCGGTTCGTCGAGTAGTAGGAATTTCGGCGAAAGGGCGAGTGCCCGAGCAATGCCGACCCGTCGTTCGTCGCCGTAGCTCAATGTTCCACCTCGGCGCTCCGCCTTGTCGCCTATACCCATATAGTCGAGCAGTTCGCCGGCGCGACGACGCGAGGCGATGCGGCTCATGCCGAGGCTGCTGAGGCTCGCTTCGATGTTTTCGCTGACCGTCAGATCCTTAAACAGGCGCACCGCCTGGAACGTCCGCACGACGCCGTTGCGGGCAAACCAGGCGGCAGACCGTCCGGTACAGTCGCCGGATTCGATTGATACGCTGCCGTTGCGCGGTCGCTGGAAGCCGCTCAGCACATTGACCATGGTCGTCTTGCCGGCGCCATTCGGGCCAATCAGG
>JAGWJK010000714.1 GCA_028865845.1 Rhizobiaceae bacterium | reverse complement strand
TTCCACAACTTAACGAGAACTGGGAGACATTATCCAATGAAGAAGCTTATCGCTTCCGCCATCTTCGCAGTCGGTGCCTATGCTTTGGCTGGCTCGGCACACGCAGCGGAATGCGGCGACGTTTCGATCGCCGAAATGAACTGGGCGTCCGCCGGTGTTGCCGCGCAGGTCGACAAGATCATCCTGCAGAACGGCTACGGCTGCAACGTGACGCTGGTGACCGGCGACACTCAGCCGACCTTCACCTCCATGGACGAAAAGGGTGAACCAGATGTCGCCCCGGAACTCTGGGTCAACGCCGTGCGCACCGCGCTCGACAAGGCCGTTTCCGAAGGCCGCCTGATCGAGGCAGCGCCGCTGCTCAGCGATGGCGGCGTCGAAGGCTGGTGGATCCCGAAATTCCTTGCAGACGCTCATCCCGACATCAAGACGGTTCAGGACGCCCTGAAGCATCCTGAACTCTTCCCGGCACCGGAAGACAAGAGTAAGGCCGCCGTCTACAATTGCCCGTCGGGCTGGAACTGCCAGATCTCCACCGCCAACCTCTATAAGGCTCTTGGCGCCGACAAGCTCGGCTTCACGCTCGTCGATACCGGCTCTGCTGCAGGCCTCGACGGCTCGATCGCCAACGCCTTCGAAAAGAAGACCGGCTGGCTCGGCTACTACTGGGCTCCGACCGCCATCCTCGGCAAGTACGACATGGTGCGCCTGAGCTTCGGCGTTCCGCATGACAAGGCTGAGTGGGATGCCTGCACCTCGCAGCAGGATTGCGCAGCACCGAAGGTCAACTCCTACCCGGTTTCCGACGTCTACACGGTCGTCACCAAGTCCTTCGCCTCGAAGGCCGGTATCGCCATGGACTACGTCAAGACCCGCAAGTGGGACAACGGCACGGTTGGCAAGGTTCTCGCCTGGATGACGGATAACCAGGGCACGAACGAAGACGGCGCCAAGTACTTCCTGAAGACCTACCCCGACATGTGGACGAAGTGGGTTGCTCCTGACGTCGCCGCCAAGGTCAAGGCTTCGCTGTAATATCCGACGCTTCACTCTGGCGGCTGGCTTTCAGCCCGCCGCCAGATTCGCATTCGTAACGCCTCCGTGACGCTCACACCGACAGGCGAACGCGGCCACAGGTCGCAACAGGCACAGAATAACGTCTGCGAATGCGGTAAAAAGAATACGCAGGCTGAAGAACCGGTCACAGCACTGCGATACCGTCGGGTGTGAAGGCCACGCGCCAAGGCGGACAAACCGGACAAAAAGGGGAATCTCATGGCTCTGCAATGTAGTTTTTTGCCGGATGTTCTATGCAATTTTCCGGCGATCGACGATACGATCATCCGTCTCGCCCGCAAGAACATCGATGACGGCTTCAGAGGATTGGTGCGCGCCTATGGCAACGTCATCGACGCCATTGTGCAGCCGCTGCAATGGTTTCTGAACGATCTGGAGTGGCTTTTCACCAACACACCCTGGTTCATCGTGCTCCTCGTCATGATGGCAGTCGTTTATATTGCCAGCCGAAATTTCAAGATCGTCATCGGCACGGCTATTTCCATGATTCTCATCGGCGTGTTCGGCCTTTGGAACGACACCATGGTGACGCTCGCCATGGTCACCGTCTGTACCCTCATCGCCATCGTCATCGGCCTGCCGATCGGCATCCTGATGGCCCGCTCCGATCGGCTGCAATCGGTGATCAACCCGACGCTCGACGTCATGCAGACGATGCCGAGCTTCGTCTACCTCATCCCTGTCGTGGTGATCTTCGGCATCGGCAAGGTTCCGGGCCTGATCGCGGTCGTCATCTACGCCATTCCGCCGATGATCCGCCTCACCAATCTCGGCATACGGCTCGTCGACAAGGAAGTTCTGGAGGCGGCAGATGCCTTTGGTTCGTCTCATCGCCAGAAGCTTACGAACGTTCAGATCCCGCTGGCGCTTCCCACCATCATGGCCGGTATCAACCAGACCATCATGATGTCGCTCGCCATGGTCGTCGTCGCATCGATGGTCGGTGTCGGCGGTCTCGGCAAAAACACGCTGCAGGCGATCAACAACCAGTTCTTCACCGTCGGCTTCCTCAACGGTTTCGCCCTGGTCGCGATCGCCATCATTTTCGACCGTACGAGCCAGGCCTATGGCAGACGGCTCCAGAAGCACTCGGAGGTCATCCATGGCTAGTCACGCGATCCAGATCAAAAACCTCTTCAAGATATTCGGCCCACGCGGGCGGGATTACGTGGACATGGTCAAGAACGGCATGGGCAAGGCCGAGCTCAACGAGACGCACGGCCACGTCCTCGGCCTGCAGGACATCAACATCGACATGCCGGCCGGCGCCATTACCGTCGTCATGGGCCTCTCCGGCTCGGGCAAGTCGACATTGATTCGCCACATCAACCGCCTGATCGAACCCACTGCCGGCGAAGTGGTTTACGACGGTGTCGACGTCTGCAAGATGAATGAAAATGCGCTCCGGGAATTCCGTCGCCACAAGACGGCAATGGTTTTCCAGAAGTTCGCGTTGCTGCCGCACCGTACGGTGATCGAAAATGCCGTTTACGGGCTCGATATCCAAGGCGTGCCGCGCGCCGAGAGCGCCAAGAAGGGCCAGTACTGGATCGAGCGCGTCGGTCTGAAGGGGTTTGAAAATCACTTCCCGAACCAACTATCCGGCGGCATGCAGCAACGCGTCGGCCTTGCCCGCGCGCTGACCAACGATGCCGATATCCTGCTGATGGACGAAGCCTATTCCGCGCTCGATCCTCTCATTCGCGTCGACATGCAGAGTGTCCTTCTCGACCTGCAGAAGGAGCTGAAGAAGACCGTCGTGTTCATCACCCACGACCTCGACGAGGCGCTGCGGCTCGGCGACAAGATCGCTATCCTGCGCGACGGCAAAGTCGTGCAGCAAGGCAGCGGACAGGAGATCGTGCTGCGACCGGCAGACGATTACATCACCGCCTTCGTCAAGGAAGTGAACCGCGGCCGTATCATCCAGGCACAGACCGTGATGAAGCCGCTCGCCGGCGAACCTCATGGACCGCGCGTGCCCGGCGAGATGACGCTGGAGATCGCGGCCAAGCAGATGACCGAGTCCGGTCAGACGGTCGCCGTCGTGATCGATTCGGCCGGCCGCCCCATCGGTTCGATCGATCTACAAAACATCATCGCCGCCATGGTCACGCCGAAGACCCATGAAACGGCACATATGGCCGCGGCATAGGCCTCTCCGCTTCCGTGAGCGCGGCGCTGTCACGGCGCCGCCTCCAACGGGCATCGCGATGAAGCGCCGCCCAAGATCCGACGCTCGCAATTCGACGACGACATCACCAAATGCTGGTAATCTCTTGGTGATGGTCTGATAGGAGCGGTTCAGTGCTTGATGACTGGATGAACAGCCTTGGCGTCAGGGTGGAGCGAGCGACCGTTTCGGCGGGGCTGCATGCCGTGCCGGCAACGCCCTATCACCGCCTCGGCCTCCATATCGGAAAATCGGTCAATGCGACATGCCGCTGCGACGACCA
>JAGWJK010000713.1 GCA_028865845.1 Rhizobiaceae bacterium | reverse complement strand
AAGTTCGCAGCGAGCAGATCATTGTGGCCGAAGCCGATATCGAATGGCCCGGCAGCCTGCTCCAGCAGCCCGACGTAGTCGAGGAAAGAAGGCAGAACGGGCGCATGATGGCTGCCGGCTGCCTGCAGCAGCGCCGCGTAGTCCCGCACGACATGGAAGACCCAGAAAATCGAGGCCGCACCGCGAAAATGCCTGGGCACATCCTGATGGCAGGCGCGAACCAGCGACACGATACGCGGCAGCATCGCCGGATCGCGGACGTCGGCCGCAGTCAGGGCTTTCGAGTCCACATAGTCCATCACGAGAATGCCCGGCTGGTGATGGACGACCGCCGGCGACAGTCCCGCCGCATGGGCTGCCTTGCTGGCGGCGAGTTCGTTGGAGCGGCTGATGTGATGAACGGGAATGTCGGCCCCGAGCCGCACGACGAAGCGCCGGCCGTCATTGCTGACCAGATAATTGCGATTGGTTATGCCGCCTACAAGCGGAGCGATCTCGACCGATCCGTGCCAGATGCCAAGAGCATGTATCTTGTCTTCAGGCGTTACGGGCATTCCTTCTCCGCGTGACATCAGAGCGCCTTACCGGGCAAAAGGTTCCTCACAAAAAGGCGGCTGTCAAGAACTACCCACAAAATGAAACGCCTATTTGGCTTTTTGTTGAAATGTCTCGTGTGAAGACGTCAAAGTTGATCTACGGCTCGGGATAATTGCAACACAGAGCTTCACCAACGGGCGAATTTGACTTAAAAATTTGATTCAGGGATGGCTGGCGCGAAAGACCTTTGTTGTCGGTTCGTGATTGTGTCTTAGATGTATGATCTCGCATACTCCCACCCGGAAATAGCGTCGTGCGTTTTGGAAAAATGCCCTCAACAGGACCGCGAACATGTCAGACATCACGCAGACGCCAGCGCATGCCAACCACCGGGAACGCGAGATCCTGGAAGAGCTCCGTCTCGCCGGCGGCGCCAGCCGCATTCAGTTTCTTGCCGAGCGCCTGGCCGTCTCCGAAGAGACCATTCGGCGCAATATCCGCAGCCTGGAAGCCAGCGGCCTGGTCACCAAGGTTCACGGCGGCGTCCACATCAAGGATTCCATCATCGAGCAGCCGCTGCACTACCGGATGAATGAAAATCCGGAAGCCAAGCGCATGATCGCGGCCCACGTGGCGGCGATGATCCAGAACGGCGACACGGTATTCCTCGACATCGGCTCGACCACGGCTTTCATCGCGGTCGCACTGCAGAAGCATCAGAACCTGTTCATCGTCACCAATGCCGTATCGGTGGCCCATACGCTTGCGACCCGCAATGGCAACCGCGTGTTCTTTGCAGGCGGCGAGTTGCGCGGCCATGATGGCGGCGCCTTCGGCATGGAGGCGATCAACTTCCTGCGCCGTTTCAACGTGCAGCACGCAGTCTTGTCTGTCGGCGCGGTCAACGCGGCATCCGGCTTCATGCTGCACGATCTGGAAGAGGCGGAATATTCCCGCGAGGCGGCACGACGGGCTGAAAATCGCATTATCGTCGCCGATAGCGCCAAGTTCGGCCGTAGCGCACCGATCATCATCGATGATCCCGCCATCTACGATATCATGGTGACAGATGAAGTGCCGCCGCCGGACATCTGCGCCATGCTGGAGCGCAACGATATCGACCTGGTCGTTACCAACCAGCGCCGCATGGAGCGTTAGGTCAGCCCTTGCACATGGCTTCCAGCGTCAGCGCGGCTTTGCTGGCGTGCCGCTCCTTGTGGCGCATCAGGCGGAAACTGCGGGTGGGAAGATCGAAGGCGGCGCGGACCAGCAGGCCCTGCTGCACATAGGCGTCGGCAGCCGCACTCGATATCGCCGCAGCGCTCCTGCCAAAACGGACAGCAGCAAGCACGGCTTCATTCGACGGCAATACCAGCGCGATGTCGAGATCGCGCGGCGAGACGCCGCGTTTGGTAAGGGCGCTCTCGAATTCCGATCGTGTTCCCGAGCCCTCCTCGCGCATCACCCATGACGTTCCCGTCGCAAGATCCGCGGCGACAAGCGGACGTCCGTCCGCCCATGGGTGATCCGGCGGCACAACGACGACAAGGGCGTCCTGCGCCACCACCTTCTTCGACAGAACCGGCGAATCCACCTCGCCTTCGACGAAACCGAGCTCGGCGCTGCCTTCGATGACTGCCTCGCTGACCGTGCGCGTGTTGCCGATGGTCAGATCGAGATCGATGCCGGGATAATCGCGATGAAAGCGCATCAGGACCGGTGGCAGCCAGTAGCTCGCGATAGTCTGGCTGGCACAAAGGCTCAGTCGCCCGCGCTGCAATCCGCCGAGTTCGGAAAGCATCAATTCGGCCGAGCGCACGCGCGCAAGCGTCGCCTTGGCTTCCCCGAGAAACGTATGCCCGGTCTCCGTCAGCTCGATCCGCCGTCCGACACGATGAAACAGCTCGACGCCATAATAGGCTTCGAGGTTCTTGATCGCCGCGCTGACGGCGGACGGAGTCAAGTGAATCGCTTCTGCCGCATGCGTCAGATGCTCACGCTCGGCGACGGCGACGAAGATGGCGAGCTGTTCGAAGGTCATGGGAAATCATTCTAATTTATCGAATGAAACATAGGATAATATTCGATGGATGTCGATATTCGCAGATGAGACATTCTCCTCATCGAAATATCCTCATAGCCGAATAGCGGTGTCACATGCCCCTCCTCCAGCGCGCCAATACAATCCTCCCCGGCCTTGCTCTGACAAGCGCAGTTGCGCTCGTCGCCTATGTCGGCGAACGCGTCGAGATCAACATACTCGGCGGTAAATGGGTAGAAAGTCTCGTTCTCGCAATTGCGCTCGGGATTGTCGTCTGCACCGTCAGGCCGTTGAAGAAGAGCATGAAGCCCGGCATCGATTTCAGCGCCAAGATTCTGCTTGAAATCGCCATCGTCCTGCTCGGCGCCTCCATCAGCCTCGCGGCGATCCGTGGCGCCGGCGTCGCGCTGATCGCCGGCATCGCCATTGTCGTCGTTCTGTCGATCGGGGCGACCTATCTGATCGGACGGTTCCTTGGCCTCCCGCCGAAACTTGCGACGCTTATTGCCTGCGGAAACTCGATCTGCGGCAATTCCGCAATCGTCGCGGTCGCGCCGGTCATCGAGGCCGGTTCGGAGGAAATTGCCGCGGCACTTGCCTTCACCGCCGTACTTGGCATTGCCGCCGTGTTCCTGCTGCCGCTATTGTACTTCCACGCTGGCGTGACCATGCCGCAATATGGCGTACTTGCCGGATTGACAGTTTATGCCGTGCCGCAGGTGCTTGCCGCAACCGCCCCGGTCGGCGTGCTGGCGGTTCAGACGGGCACGCTCGTCAAGCTGGTGCGCGTCCTGATGCTTGGCCCCGTCATCTTCCTGCTGGGCGTCATCACCAAGACCGAAACCGCAGGCACGGATGCCCGCACCGGCCGCCGCCATTCGCTGGTTCCCTGGTTCATCTGCGGCTTCCTGGGCATGACGGCGCTTCGCTCTTTCGGCCTGATCCCGGATGCACTGGTTTCGC
>JAGWJK010000712.1 GCA_028865845.1 Rhizobiaceae bacterium | reverse complement strand
TCGCCTATCCGGCCGCGCTGATGGATGTGCATTTCGTCCACGAGGCCATGGAAGAGCCGCTGATCCGCGCTTTCCTCGCCAAGCTTGAAAACGAAGAAATCATTCCGGTCATTCCGCCGGTGCCGAACACAGTGCTTGCCGACTACTTCAAGCTGATCGAGCATCGCTTCTCCAACCCGAAGATCGCCGACACAATTCCACGTCTCGCGCAGGACGGCTCGAACCGACAGCCGAAGTTCATCCTGCCGTCAACCGCCGATCGTCTCAACCGCAACGAAGATGTCGTCGGCCTCGCGCTGGTGTCGGCGCTGTGGTGCCGCTACTTCGCCGGTACCTCGGATAGCGGCAAGGAAATCGTCTTCAACGACGTCAGCGCCGACCGGCTGCATACCGCGGCGCTGAAGGCCAAGGACGATCCTTTCGCCTTCCTCGTATTCGACGATATCTTCGGCACGGTCGCCAAATCGGATCTTTTCCGCAAGCGCTTTGCCCAGGCACTAAAATCGCTGTGGGAAAAGGGTACCCGCGTCACCCTCCAGCTATACCTAGACAACAAACTCGCGGATTAAATGCCTATCGGCCGGGGCGTTCGAGTCCCGGCCGAATTTTTATGGCCAGGCCCGCGCGCAGGAACCGTGGGCGAATAACAGGGTTCGGGTTGGATCTGCGATGACTGATGCGGAGAAGAGCCTCGTAATCTTTGACTGCGATGGCGTGCTGGTCGACAGCGAACCGCTGTCCGTCGGCGTGCTGATCCAGGCGATGCACGACATGGGCGTGGAGATGAGCGAGGAAGACATCTACAGTCGTTTCCTCGGCAAAAGTCTCGCCACGCTCGTCGATACGCTGGAGACGGAGTTCGATGTCTTCATCGGTCAGGAATTTCTCGATCGCATCCGCAACGATCTCTATGAGCGCTTTCGCCACGAGCTGAAGCCGATCGACGGGATTGCCGCGACACTGGACGCGCTTGACCTGCCGCGCTGCGTGGCCTCGTCGAGCCAGATGGAGCGTATTCGCCTTTCTCTCGGCGTAACCGGTCTGCTGGAGCGGTTCGAGCCGAATATTTTCAGCGCCAGCATGGTCAAACGCGGCAAGCCGGCGCCCGATCTTTTCCTCTATGCAGCCGAGCAGATGAAGGTCGCTCCCGAGGACTGTATCGTGGTCGAAGACAGCCCCGCAGGGATCACGGCAGCGCGGGCTGCGGGCATGACTGTTTTCGCCTTTACCGGCGGGTCGCATGCGCACTCCCCGAGCTATCGAGCTGAATTAGAGCGACTTTCTCCTGAAGTCGTGTTTGACGCGATGCCGGATTTGATACACCTTGTCCGCAACAAGACATGAGTGGACGGGGCTCCTGATTAATGCGTGATCACGTGGTTGCGGTCGATATCGGCACGGGCAGCGCGCGAGCTGGTGTGTTTACATCGCGTGGAGCCCTGCTGGGCAAGGGCGAACACTCGATCATCATGAATCGCCCGCGTGAGAATCATGCGGAGCATAGTTCCGAGAACATCTGGGCTGCCGTCTGTGCGGCGGTTCGCGGGGCGATGACGGCCTCCGGCGTTCCTGCCTCGGCCGTCGCCGCCATCGGCTTCGACGCCACGTGCTCGCTCGTCGTGCGTGATATGAAAGGCGAGCCGGTCACGGTTTCCACCGGCGGCGAAGACCGATTCGATACGATCGTCTGGCTCGATCATCGCGCGCTCGCCGAGGCGGATTTCTGCACGGCGACCAAGCATCGGGTACTCGAACATTCCGGACACTTCATGTCGCCGGAAATGGAGATGCCCAAGCTGATGTGGCTGAAGAAGAACCTGCCGCAGAGCTGGGCCAAGGCCGGTTACTTCTTCGATCTCGCCGACTTCATGACCTGGAAGGCGACGGGCTCGCTGGCGCGCTCGCGCTGCACGCTGACGGCGAAATGGAATTACCTCGCGCATCGCGAGCCGGGCTGGCAGGCTGATTTCCTCAGCCTGATCGGGCTCGACGATCTGCGCGAGCGCGGTCATCTGCCAGAAGAGACGACGCCGGTCGGCGCAAGCGTCGGCATGCTGACGGCGCAAGCGGCCGAAGCCCTGGGGCTTGATCGCGAATGCCATGTCAGCGCGGGAATGATCGATGCCTATGCCGGCGCGCTCGGGACGCTTGCGGGCCATGCCGGCGACGGCGACGAGCTGGAACGCCAGCTGGCGCTGATTGCCGGCACATCGAGCTGCATCGTTTCCTTCTCGCGTGAACGTAAGCGCAGCACCGGCATGTGGGGACCTTATTATGAGGCGGTATTCCCCGGCACGTGGCTGGTGGAGGCCGGGCAGTCGGCCACCGGCGCGCTGCTCGATCACATCGTTTCCATGCATGCGGCGGGCGGCGAACCGACGGCGATGCTGCACGACCGCATCGTCAAGCGGATAGCGGAATTGCGTATCGAAGATGGCGATGCTTTTGCAGAGCGCATCCACGTATTGCCAGATTTTCACGGCAACCGTTCACCGCTCGCCGATCCGCATGCCGTCGGTGTTGTCAGCGGCCTGACGCTCGACGCGTCGTTCGATGGGCTTTGCCGCCTGTACTGGCGCACGAGCATCGGCATCGCGCTCGGCATCCGTCATATCCTCGAGACCATGCGCGACTACGGCTATGTGCCGGACACGCTGCATGTCGCCGGCGGTCATGTGAAGAATGCGGTGCTGATGGAGCTCTATTCCGACGTTACCGGCTGCAAGGTGGTGGTGCCGAAGATGAACGAGGCGGTGCTGCTCGGCACCGCTATCGCCGCCTCGGTATCCTGCGGCCTTTACCGCGATCTCGCCGCAGCAGGATCGGCCATGTATCCCGGCGGTCACGAGCGCTTGCCGGACAAGGGCAAGAAGGCGCTCTACGACCGGGATTATCGACGGTTTCTCGCCATGTACCGCCATCGCGCCGAGCTGGACGCGATGGAGTAGACTAACACGCTTTGCGAAGCCGATTTATCGCAGCGGCGACGGAGCGAACATGCCTTCCAGCTCTTCGATCCTGCGGATGCGGTTTTCTGCTTCCTCGCCTGCCGAATGAATGACCGCTGCGGCGAGCAGTTCCAGGAGTGCCATCATCGCCGTGATGTTTTCGCGATTGCCGTTGCGTGGCGGCGGCAGCGAGAGCGTCATGTTGGCGAATTCGTGCGCCCATTCCGTATATTGGCTGGTGATCAGCAGGACCTTGTAGCCGGAGCGCCGCGCAGAGCGGGCGAGCAGCCGCGATGCGGCGAAACGGGGAGAATCGATGATCACCAGCAGGGCGTCGGCCGATTGATGGCCCAGAAGCTCGATATAGCTGCCATTGACGCCGTCGAGGAAATGGAGGTGGTCGCGAGCGAATTCGAGGCGGTCACAGAGATGGCGCCCGAGGCACGCAAGGCTTAAATGCGCGGTGACGAAAACCTCACTCGAGGAGAGGATCGTCGCCACCGCGTCCAGCCATTGCGGCTGGCTGGTGAGATTGTAGATGTGCTGCAGCATCTCGACCTGCTCGGCGATCTGGCTGGCGATCGGCCGGCCCTCG
>JAGWJK010000711.1 GCA_028865845.1 Rhizobiaceae bacterium | reverse complement strand
GGTGAGCGTCGCGCTGGTGCAATTCTGGCCGGACTATCTATGGGTCGGCCTCACGCTTGCCGTGTTCTTCACCGGGCAGTTCCTGGAAGGGAACGTGTTGCAGCCGAAGCTGGTCGGCGAGAGCGTCGGTCTGCATCCCGTCTGGCTGATGTTCGCGCTTTTTGCCTTCGGGGCGCTCTTCGGCTTCGTCGGCCTGCTGATCGCCGTCCCGGCCGCCGCCGCCGTTGGCGTTCTTGTTCGCTTCGCCCTTTCGCGCTACCTTCAGAGCGACCTTTATTATGGACGTTCGGAAGCCAGCAAGGCCCGCAGGATCAAAGCCGGCAGTTCCGAGAATAACCAGAAATGACCGACACCAAGAACGCTGATGCGAGGCGCAAGCCCGCCGAACAGCTGCCGCTCGCCTTTACTCATGACGCCGCAAGCGGGCGCGACGACCTGCTGGTGGCCGATCCCTTGCACGCGGCTGTCAGGATCGTCGATTCCTGGCCGAACTGGCCTTCGCCGGTGGTCATCCTTGCCGGGCCTGTCGGCTCGGGAAAGTCGCACCTTGCCAACATCTGGCGCGAGAAAAGCGGCGCCGTCGCCATCCATCCGCAGGCCGGCTCCAACGCCGCCGTGACGGCCGCCGCCTCACCTGTTGTCTTCGAGGATGTGGACCGCGTCGGCTTTGACGACACCGAACTCTTCCATGTCATCAACAGCGTCAGGGAAAACGGTACCGGTCTGTTGATGACGAGCCGGCTGTGGCCGATGTCCTGGCCGGTGACGCTGCCGGACCTGCGCTCGCGGCTGAAGGCGGCGACCGTGGTCGAAATCGGCGAGCCAGATGAGGAATTGTTGTCGCAGGTGATCGTAAAGCTCTTTGCCGACCGGCAGCTTTATATCGATGACAAACTCGTCCTTTATATCGTCAATCGCATGGAACGGTCGTTGAATGCCGCCCAGTTGATCGTCGATCGGCTGGACCGGCTGGCGCTCGGTCGAGGCACCAAGATCACGCGCCTTCTGGCCGCCGAAGTGCTGAACGAACTGGGTAATTCCGGCACGGCTGATTGAGCGATCGGAGAACTGTCACAGTTCCGTCGTCAAACTGATATACGTGGCGCAAGATTCAGAGATGAGGGCAGGTGGAACATGGACTCGGCAGTAACGGAACATCAGGATGCCAACCAGCAGGCGCCGGAGGCAGCACCGGTCAACGAACTGCTGACGAGCCCCGAACGCTTCATCAATCGCGAATTCTCCTGGCTGCAGTTCAACCGCCGCGTCCTTGAGGAAACCCTGAACACGGCGCACCCGCTGCTGGAGCGCATCCGCTTCCTCTCCATCTCGGCCGCCAACCTAGACGAATTCTTCATGGTGCGCGTCGCCGGCCTCGAAGGCCAGGTCCGCCAGAAGATCCTGCTGCGCACGCCCGACGGTAAGACGCCCGCGGAACAGCTCGACGACATCCTGCGCGAAATCGACAATCTGCAGATGGAACAGCAGGCTTCGCTTGCCGTGCTGCAGCAATATCTCGCTAAGGAAGACATTCTGATCGTCCGCCCGCCGGCGCTGTCGGAAGCCGACAGGCAGTGGCTGACCAACGAGTTCGACCAGGCAATCTTCCCGGTTCTGACGCCCCTTTCGATCGACCCTGCGCACCCGTTCCCGTTCATTCCGAACCTCGGCTTCTCGATCGCGCTGCAGCTCAACAGCATGAATGGCCGTGAACCGATGACGGCGCTGCTGCGCCTGCCGCCGGCGCTCGATCGCTTCGTTCGCCTGCCCGATGCGAGCAACGTCATTCGCTACATCACGCTGGAAGACGTGGTGAACATCTTCATCCAGAAGCTCTACCCCGGTTACGAGGTGAAGGGCTCTGGTACGTTCCGCATCATCAGAGACAGCGATATCGAAGTCGAGGAAGAGGCTGAAGATCTGGTCCGCTTCTTCGAGACGGCATTGAAGCGCCGCCGGCGCGGCTCGGTGATCCGCATCGAGACCGACTCGGAAATGCCGCTTGAGCTGCGCCAGTTCGTGGTGACGTCGCTGAACGTGCCCGAAAACCGCATCGCGGTTCTGCCCGGACTGCTGGCGCTCAATACTCTGTCCGAAATCGCCAAGGCGCCGCGCGATGACCTGCGTTTCCCGCCCTACAATGCCCGATTTCCCGAGCGTGTCCGCGAACATGCCGGCGATTGCTTCGCGGCCATTCGCGAAAAGGACATGGTGGTCCACCATCCCTACGAATCCTTTGACGTGGTGGTCCAGTTCCTGCTCCAGGCTGCGCGCGATCCTGACGTTCTGGCGATAAAGCAGACGCTTTACCGCACTTCCAACGACAGCCCGATCGTCCGTGCGCTCATCGATGCCGCCGATATGGGCAAATCCGTCACCGCGCTGGTCGAGCTCAAGGCCCGCTTCGACGAGGAAGCCAACATCCGTTGGGCCCGCGACCTGGAGCGCGCCGGCGTGCAGGTGGTCTTCGGTTTCATCGAACTCAAGACCCATGCCAAGATGTCGATGGTCGTGCGCCGCGAGGACGGCAAGCTACGCACCTATTGCCACCTCGGCACCGGCAACTACCATCCGGTCACCGCCAAGATCTATACCGACCTTTCTTACTTCACCTGCGATCCGAAGATCGCCCACGACATGGCGAATATCTTCAATTTCATCACCGGCTACGGCGAGCCCGAGCACGACATGAAGATCGCAGTTTCGCCCTACACGCTGCGCCCGCGCATTCTCCAGCATATCGAGGAGGAGATCGTGCACGCCAATAACGGCCAGCCTGCGGCGATCTGGATGAAGATGAATTCGCTGGTCGATCCAGACATTATCGATGCCCTTTATCGCGCCAGCAATGCCGGCGTGGAAATCGACCTCGTCGTGCGCGGCATCTGCTGCCTGCGTCCGCAGGTGCCGGGCCTTTCGGAGAATATCCGTGTCAAATCGATCGTCGGCCGCTTCCTGGAGCACAGCCGAATCTTCTGCTTCGGCAATGGTCAGGGCCTGCCGTCGGAGAAGGCGCTCGTTTATATCGGCTCCGCCGACATGATGCCGAGAAACCTCGATCGTCGTGTCGAAACCCTCGTTCCCTTGACCAACAAGACCGTGCATGAACAGGTTCTGTCCCAGATCATGCTAGGCAATATCATTGACAACCAGCAAAGCTACGAGATATTGCCGGACGGTACTTCGCGGCGCATGGAGGTGCGCAAGGGGGAGGAGCCATTCAACGCGCAGCAGTATTTCATGACCAATCCGAGCCTGTCCGGGCGCGGTGAGGCTCTGAAATCCAGCGCGCCGAAACTCATTGCCGGGCTTTTGTCGGGCCGCAAAATATAACGGAACCGCATGGTTGAATCTGAAGCCCAGGGGCGCCTTCCCGGTATAGCCCCTGTTTCCGTCGTCGATATCGGATCGAACTCGGTTCGCCTTGTCGTCTATGAAGGCCACTCGCGGTCGCCAACCGTTCTTTTTAACGAGAAAGTGCTTTGCGGCCTCGGCAAGGGCATCGCACTGACCGGCAAGATGGACGAGGGGAGCGTCGCCCGTGCG
>JAGWJK010000710.1 GCA_028865845.1 Rhizobiaceae bacterium | reverse complement strand
AGAGCAAGCGTTACGCCGAAACCTTGGAACCGATCCGGACAAAACGACGTTTAGCGGGAAGCGACAACCTCGTAGCAAACCTTGGCGGTGCCGGAGGCAACCATGCCGATATCCTGCGCTGCGGCGCGGGAAAGGTCGAGGACGCGTCCGCGGATGAAGGGCCCGCGATCATTGACACGAACGACGACGCTGCGGCCGTTGTGGCTGTTGGTGACCCTCAGGCGTGTGCCGAAAGCCAGGGAGCGATGAGCGGCAGTAAGATTGGAAGAACTCATACGCTCTCCCGAAGCAGTTCTGGAACCCCCACCGTACCACGATGCACCCCCGCATCCCGTTGCTGCGAATGCATCCATTGGAAGGATAGCAAAAGAGGCGGATATAGTTGCGGCGATCGCAATAGAACGATTGATTTTCTTCAAACCGAGTTTTCCCTCAAGTTGGTTGGACTTGCGCTTGGTTAGCGGCGGGGCTTAAGTCGGGTCAAAGATGGCGAAAAAGTGCCTCTGATTATCACGGAATGTTACAGACTGTAACATTTGTAATTTATATCAACTAATATGCGGAATGGTCGAAATCTCGGAATTTTGGAAAAAACGCAATAAAATCAGCTAAAAACTGAATGAATTTTTCTGCGTTTCTGTTGCGATGCGAAGGATCACAAAATTCCGAAAAATAATTTTGCCAGTTCGCCTTAATTGCTGCCCCATTTGTGCAATTTCAGAGATCATTAACCATAAATGTGGAGCAAATTGAACTAGCGAAAAGGGATTAGTAGGAATTTTCGTGCATTTTACCTTGCGGAAGGCAGCGTCAGGACCGGTGCCGATGGCGCCTGTTCAGCCCCGCCAGCGGCCCGATGACCACAGTTCGCTGAGCGACATGCGGTATTCCGGGAAGCGGAACGTAAAGCCGGCGGCGCGCAGCCGCTGGTTGGAAACCCGCTTGTTCTCACCGTAGAACGACCGCGCCATCGGCGTCAGTTCCGCCGTTTCGAAGGGCTGTTCCGGTGGCGGTTCGACGCCCATCAGACGCGCGGCTTCGACGATGATATCCTGCGGCGGCGCCGGCTCGTTGTCCGTGACATTATATATGCCGCCGAGTTCGTGCTCCGAGAGGAATTTGGCGCAGGCGCCGATGTCCTCGACACGGATGCGGTTGAACACCTGGTTTGCCTTGATCAGCCGCCGCGCCGTACCCTTTTCCAGATTGCAGAAGGCATTGCGGCCGGGACCGTAGATGCCGGAGAGCCTGAGCACCGCGACCGGGATGCCGAGCCTGATCCCGACGTTATGCCAGCCGTCCTCGGCTTCGACGCGCTCGACCGAGCGTTCGGATACCGGATGAAGCGAGGTTTCCTCGCTGATCCAGGCGCCCTTGTGGTCGCCATAGACACCGACGGTGGAGAGATAGGCGATCCATTCCAGATTGGGCATGAGTGCACGGATGTTGAGACGCGCCAGCCGCAACAGGGGATCGCCGGACTTTCCGGGCGCGATCGACTGCACCAGATGCGTTGCCGTCTTCATCGCCTCGCTGAGCGCCGGGTCGACGGTTTCCCCGTCGAACACGAAAGCCTCGATGCCATCCCTGGCAAGGAGCTCGACCTTGTCGGGCGATCGCGTCGTGCCGGTGATCCGGACGCCGGGTGCTGCAAACGCCTTGGCGATGGCGGTTCCCGAATAGCCGCAGCCGAAAATCATCACATGCATCACGCCACTCCTGCCATTGCCCATTCCGCTCGGACGTCGGCGTCCGGCTCTTCCGATCTTTCTGCCGCAAACGCGTTGAATTCGCCAGCCGTCATCAACCGTGACAACGCCCATACCGCCATGCCGCGCACGACGGGCGATGGGTCCCCGGCGAGATCGCGGCAGGGCGCGATCAGCCCGCGTTCGCCGGAATTGCCGGCTGCGATCAGCACATTGCGGATAAAGCGGTCGCGGCCGATGCGCTTGACGGGCGATCCGCTGAAAAAAGCACGAAAGGCGCCGTCGTCCAGCGTGAGCAGAGACGCGATCGACGGCGCCTTGAGGTCGTCGCGGGCGACGAGCTTCATTTCGGACGCGGCGCTGGCAAACTTGTTCCAGGGACATGCGGCGAGGCAATCGTCGCAGCCGTAGATACGGTTGCCGATCAGCGGCCGCAGCTGCGGATCGATCGGCCCTTTGTGTTCGATGGTGAGATAGGAGATGCAGCGGCGGGCATCGATCTGATAAGGCGCCGGGAAGGCCGCGGTGGGGCAGGCGTCAAGACAGGCGCGGCACGAGCCGCAATGATCGATCTCGGCCGCATCGGGCTCCAGGTCCGCCGTGGTGAACATCGAGCCGAGAAACAGCCAGGAACCATGGGTGCGACTGACGAGATTGGTGTGTTTGCCCTGCCAGCCGAGACCGGCGGAAGCCGCAAGCGGCTTTTCCATCACCGGCGCGGTGTCGACGAACACCTTGACGTCTTCCTGCGAGCGCGCCGCAAAGCGTGTGGCGATCTCCTTCAGGCGTCCCTTGATGACGTCGTGATAGTCGCGGTTGCGGGCATAGACGGAGATGGCAGCCTTGTCGGGTTCGTCCAGAATGCCGCGTGGGTCTTCCCCGGGGCCGTAATTGAGGCCGAAGACGACGATGGAGCGGACATCGCTCCAGAGAGCCCGAGGATCGCCGCGGCGCTCGCGGGTCTCCTCCATCCATGTCATCGTTCCGTGATGGCCCTGGCTCAGAAACTCGTCCAGCCGCACAGCGGCCTCCGGAATGGCATCCGGGCGGGTAATGCGACAGAGGTCGAAGCCCTGTGCCCGCGCCTCGTCACGCAGGAACGAGCCAAGCGCCTGTCGACGCTTGCCTGCTTTCTCCGCTGCTCGGTCGTCGGGCATATCGAGCCCTCGTCAGAAGTCCAGATCGGCGTAATGCGAGACGGGGGTGATGCCGCGCACGCGCTCGGCCAGGATCGGCCGGAAAGACGGGCGCGATTTCAGCCGCTGGTACCACTCCTTGGCAACCGGCGATTCCGTCCAATCGATCTCGCCGAGATAGTCGAGTACCGAAATCGAGGCCGCCGCCGCCAGATCGGCATAGCTCAACCGCTCGCCGGCAAGCCACTGCCGGGAGCCGGCAAGCCAGGAGAGATATTTCATGTGTTGGCGGATATTGCCTCGCGCCATGCGCATCATTTTTGAATCGGGCGCGCCGCCGCCCTGTTCGGCCGTCATCTGCAGTTTGTAGACGCGCTCGCGCACCAGCGGCCGCGTCACGTCCTGTTCCATCTTCTGCATGAACCATTCGGTCAGGCGACGGATCTCGGCGCGTTGGAACGGGTCTTCGGCGAGAAGCCGGCGATCGCGCTTGAGCACGCCGTGCGTCTCGTCGACATATTCGGAAATGACGGTCGCGCCGCACAGCGCCCGCATGCTGTCGTCAACGTAGACGGGCAGGGTCCCAGCCGGGTTCAGCGCCAGAAAATCGCGGCGCTTTTCCCATGTCTGTTCCTCGATCAGCTCCGTCTGATAGCCGTATTCGGTCAGGATCAGACGGACGAACCGTGACGGGGATGACATGGAATGA
>JAGWJK010000709.1 GCA_028865845.1 Rhizobiaceae bacterium | reverse complement strand
AAAATAATGCTTGAAAAATTTCGATTTACACCACTAGGATGATTAATGGCAAAGCATTGGTGGCGTCAGGGTTGATAGTAGCCACCGAGGTGAGGGGCCGATGCGGTTCGATCTTCACGCGGTAGACCGTGCGACGGACGGATTTTTCAGCGCTGCGCTGGATCCGGCCAAGTGGCCCGACGTGCTCGAAAAAGTATCGGTTGCGACGGGATCGTACGGCGTCAACATCGTGCCGATCGAGGGCCGACTGTTCAGCACCTTCATGGTCACCGAAAGTCTTGCACCGGCTGTGGAGGACTATTTCGCGGGTGACTGGAACGGCCGGGATTTTCGGTGCCGGCATGTACCGATGATCCGTCAGGCCGGCGTTGTGCTGGAGCAGGACTTTGCCGGCGAAGACGATTTCAAGACACTTGATTTTTACCGCGCCCAGGCCCGATTTCATCTGCGCTGGACGGCGATGATCGGATTTTCGTCCGGGGACGATTTTCTCGCTTTCGCCCTGCAGCGGCGGATAGAGGACGGTCCCTACGATCGCGAAGAAGCGAATTTTTTACATCGCATCCGTCAGAAACTCATGATTACGGCGAGACTAATGCGTGACATATCCGCAAGCGAAGTGAAGGGCATGGCGGCTGCCTTCGAAATGGCAAACGTCGCCTGCGTGTTTTTCGATCGTATGGGGCTCGTGACCACCGTCAACGAGAAGATGCGGCGGATGCTCGGCTCCGATCTGCAGATCAGCCATGGAAAATTCAGCCCGACGCGGGTCGAGGACGCAAACGCCTTCGACAAACGGCTGAGGACACTGATTGAAGACGATACGCCGCTGGCGAGCGGCGAGCCCGAGATCCTGTTGCTCAGCCGCAAGGGCAGGCGACCGCTCATCGTTCGGCTGCAGCGTCTCGCCAGCGACATGCAGGATATCTTCTCGCATTCCTGCGTGCTGGCGGTCGTCGAGGATCCGGAAGAGAAGGTTCGTCAACGCCCGGCGACGCTGACCAAGCTCTTCGGGCTGACAAGGGCGGAGGCCGAAATCGCCCTGCTGCTGGCACAAGGGATGACGCTTCACGATATCGCCGAGCAACGGACGGTGAGCTACCAGACGGCGCGTGCACATCTGAAGTCCATCTATCGCAAGACGGATACCAACCGCCAACCGGAGCTGTCGCTGCTTCTGGCCGGTATCCGCATGGGATGAATGCCGCTGGCTGCCTGACGCGCGTTGCGAAGGGCGCCAAGGGCGATTGATTGTGCCAGGCCTTGTCGTTTTAGATGAGCGTCGATGCCTCTATGCGGGCAGCGATCTTCTTCATCGTCTTGACGCTTTCACAAGCTCGGCGCAGCATCCGTTGCGCGCAACTCCGAATTCCCGATCACCAGGAAAGGACGGCCATGTCCACCGAAGCAAAGGTCGCAAGCCATTATACGCATGGATCTCTGGAGACGACCATCCTCAGCGCGCTCAGCGCGAGCGGCAAGGACATAGAACACCTTAATATCGCCGACCTTGCTGGCATCGACGAGTTTCATCTCGGCCGGCACGAGGCGACGGTGCAATTTGCCAGGGACCTCGATCTGACGGAAGGCATGCGGCTCGTCGATATCGGATCGGGTCTCGGCGGTCCGGCGCGCTATTTCGCCAGCAATCATGGCTGCATCGTTCACGGCATCGACCTGACCGACGAATTCGTCAATGTCGCCAACGCGCTGACCAAACGTTGCGACATGTCCAGCGAGGTTCATTTCCAGCAGGCCAGCGCATTGGCGTTGCCCTTCGGTGATGCCAGCTTCGATCGCGCAACACTGATCCATGTCGGCATGAATATCGAGAACAAGGCGGCAGTGTTCGCCGAGATCAGGCGTGTGCTTCGTCCCGGCGGCCTGTTCGGGCTCTACGAGGTCATGAAGATGCGCGACAGCGCGCTTCTTTATCCGATGCCCTGGGCCATGACCTCGGAGACGAGCTTCGTCGAGCCGCCGGAAGTTTATCGCCGGTTGCTAAATGAGGCCGGATTCACGGTCGATTTCGAAGAGGATCGCAGCGCGCTTGCGCTCCGTCTTGCGCAGGAAATGCGTGCGAGCGCGGCCAGCGGCACGCAACAGATGCTGAGCCTTGGAGCGCTGATGGGGGCGTCGGCAGCCGAGCGGGTGGCCAATGTGACGATGTCGGTCCAGAACGGCCTGCTTGCGCCTGTCGAAATGATCGCGGTTGCCGGGTGAATGGAGCGATTGACAGAGGCATTCTCTCCTCTGTATGTGACATCAACGGTAATGGATTCTGCCGGGTCATGGTGACCGAACCGCTTCCCCGAGAAGCTGATGACTCCTACTCAACTTGGTCTTGATGGCGAAGGAGTAGAGTCGTGCCCGGAATTCAGTCGTTATATCCTTGTTTTTTGGTTTTGATTTCCGCCATTGGGGCGTACGCCCGCGTTGCGGAAGGGGCAAATTGATGTTTGCATCGGAATTTCTTGGGCATCGTTTTCAGCAATTGCGCAGTTTGATCGTGTGGACGGCATTGGTGGTGCCGATGGCGGCCGTGGTCGGTTCGCTATGCGCGTTGTTTCTCTGGTCGCTCGACCGGGCGACAGAGGCGCGTTTCGACCATCCCTGGCTAATCTATTGCATGCCGGTCGCCGGCGCTCTCATGGTGTTTGCCTATCAGCGTTTCGGGCGTGCCGCTGAAGGCGGCAACAACCTGATCGTCGAACAGATCCATGAGCCTGGCGGCGGCGTGCCGTTGCGCATGGCGCCGTTCATCCTCGTTGCCACCGTGCTCACCCATCTGGTCGGCGGTTCGGCCGGGCGCGAGGGAACTGCCGTGCAGCTCGGCGGCAGCATCGCGAGCGCCTTTGCGAAGGCCTCGCGCCTCGGTCCGTCGGATGTGCGCATTCTGTTGATGGCGGGCATCGCGGCCGGCTTCGGCGCCGTCTTCGGCACGCCAATCGCCGGAGCGATCTTCGCGCTCGAGGTGCTGACGATCGGCCGCATGCAATACGAGGCATTGATCCCCTGCCTTGTGGCCGGCGTCGCCGCCGATTGGGCCTGCCACGCCTGGGGTATCGAACATATCCAGTATCATATCGCCTATCTCTCTGGTGTTGCGGCGAGCACATTTCATCTCGATGCGCTGTTGCTCGCCAAGGTCGCGGTTGCAGGGATAATCTTCGGGCTGATGGCCCGTTGTTTCAGCGAACTGTCGCACCTGGCGTCGTCGACGTTCAAACGGGTCTGCGCCTTTGCACCGCTGAGGCCGGTGATCGCCAGCGTCATACTGATCGGACTCGTCTACATTCTCGGCACGCGGGAGTATCTCGGCCTCGGTGTCTGGTCGCCCGATCCGAACGATGCAACCATTCTCGGTTTTTTCGATGCTGCGCGTATCGACTACTGGAGCTGGTTCTGGAAGACGATCTTTACCGTCATCACGCTCAGCGCCGGCTTCAAGGGCGGAGAGGTGACGCCGCTCTTCTTCATCGGGGCCGCCCTTGGCAACGCTGTTGCTGCTGTTCTCGGCGCCCCCATCGATCTTTTCGCGGGGCTTGGCTTCGTCGC
>JAGWJK010000708.1 GCA_028865845.1 Rhizobiaceae bacterium | reverse complement strand
AGTCTTTGGTCTCCGAAGAATGACGCGTTCGAATAGCGGATATATGACCTGCAGTGAGGGTCTGGCTCTCGACAGGTGTGATGGACTGTCGATTACAGTGGCGCGACCGCTCCGGGGTTTCACCGGATTCCTAAAAGCAGGTGGATTTGTATACCGGTCCTCGGTTGTGGGTGTCAATGAATGTCACCGACGACAAAGTCCACGCAGAGGTGTGGCTTTGAAAAGATATGCACGAAGCAACCCATCTGCGGGGCTCAGGAGACCGCAGGGATTTTGAGACCAATTTTGAAGCCGGCTTCAAACTGACCAGCTTTGAACCCTTGCTCAATCGTCGTCCGGAATATTGGCGTCGATGCCGAGCGACTCGAGGCGATTTCGCACTTCGACAACGCCCGCAATCGAGCCCACGAGCGCGGCGATCCTTCGTGCCGACTGGGCAGTGTCGACACTTCCCTCCAGGGTCACTATGCCATTCTCAACGCGGACATCGATGCTGTCTGTATCGACATCGCTGACAGAAAGCCGCTCGGTGATCTCGGCCTCCAACTCATCGCTTTCTATGCGTTGGTGGTTCAAGGGGTTTGTCGTTTCCGTTATCTCCTCGCGGCCAAGCGCGTCGGTTTCTTCCACGAGAAAACCAGGGGTCGAACTCTCGTCGAAATTCGCCCTGGAATCGCCGTATGCTCCATTTTGAGGTGGCCGCGGCCCAGCATTATCTCCGTCGGCGTATGGCCAACCATCGTTGATATCGCGATCCTCGTAGTCGCGATAATCCTCCTCACGGCTGAGTTCCTTCGGTGTACGGTGTCCACTCATGGCGGTCTCCTTTCATCGAAGCTTAACTGCGCCAAACCGCTTTTGTTTCAACCGGGCAACGACGATTATCTTTTGCCGGCGAGATATTCCGCCCGGCAACCACATCGAACTTCGATCTTCCGGGGCGCTTAAACCGCGAGTGTCGAAAGAACCTGCTGCAATTCCTCGAGCGCCACCGGCTTGGTGAGGTGATGATTGAACCCGGCCTCGGAGGCCAATGTCTTGTCCTTGCTCTGTCCCCAGCCGCTCTGGGCGATGATCGGCAAACCCTTGAAGCGTGCGTCCTGCCGGAATGCGCGGCAGACTTCATAGCCGTCCATGCCCGGCAAACCGATATCGAGCAGAACGACATCCGGCCGGAACTCTCCCGCCGCATCGAGAGCCGCCCGTCCGTCGTGGACGAGATGGAAGTCGTGGCCGATCTCGTCAAGCATCCAGCCGACCGTCTGGGCGACGTCGAGATTGTCGTCGACGACGAGGACCCGCAGATGATGGGATGGCGACGTATCTGCCGACGTCTGCCCGGCATCAGTTGCCACCTCAGGCGCGGAAGCGAGCGGCAGGCGAACGCTGAACAGGCTGCCTTGGCCAGGGCCTGTGCTTTCCGCGTCGACGGTGCCGCCATGTAGCGTCACCAGTTGCTGCACAAGCGCCAGACCGATTCCGAGACCGCCCTGTGCCCGGTCCAGATGGTCGTCGACCTGGGCGAACAGCTGGAATACCTTGGATCGCATTTCTCTCGGGATGCCGACGCCGGTATCGGAGACCTCGATTACACCCTCGTTGCCATCCGTCCGCACGGAAACCCCGATTCGGCCACCCGGCGGGGTGTATTTCGCGGCATTGTTCAGGAGATTGGCAACCACCTGCGCCAGACGCGTGTGATCGGCATCGAGCCATAACGGCGCGGAAGGGATATCGATGGCGAGCGAATGTCCGGCGGAATCGATAAGCGGCCGGCTCGCCTCGACGGCGGCGCGAATGACATCCTCGACCTTGATCTTATCCTTGCGCAGTTCGATCTTTCCCTGGCTGACGCGTGATACGTCAAGCAGGTCGTCGATCAGCCGCACCAGATGTACCAACTGCCGATCCATCATGTCGCGGATATCGGCCGCCCCCTCCCCGTTCGGATTTCTGCGCAAGATATCGAGGCCGTGGCGAAGCGGCGCGAGCGGGTTGCGTAATTCATGCGCGAGCGTCGCCAGGAATTCGTCCTTGCGGCGGTCGGTCTCCTTCAGCGCTTCGGCCTGAGCCTCGAGTTCGTCGCGCTGCGCTGCGATCTGCTGCCGCTGCCGGTAAAGCTCGAAGAACACATCCGCTTTGCTGCGCAGAATGTCGGGTTCGATCGGCTTCTGGATGAAATCGACGGCACCGGCCTCATAGCCGCGGAAACGTCGCTGGCTATCGGCACTCCCGGCGGTGACGAAGATAATCGGCACCCGCCGCGTCCGTTCGTTGCCACGCATCAATTCCGCCAGTTCGAAACCGTTGAGGCCCGGCATCTGCACATCGATCAGCGCGAGTGCGACATCATGCTTCAGGAGAAGTTCAAGCGCCTGATCGCCGGAACGAGCCTTCAACAACACCAGATCCTCGCGACGTAGCAGTGCCTCCAGCGAGAGAAGATTTTCTTCGAGATCGTCGACCAGGAGAAAAGAGACAGGACTCATAGTTGATCAAACCCTTTGCAAGTATGCTGCGATCGCACCGAGCGACATGACATGCGCACCGGGACACATCGCGATCGCGGCTTCCGGCATGGCGGACGCAAACGCATCATCCGGACTTTGAATGATAGCGGTGCCGCCGGCTTCGACAACCGCACCCAACCCCGCCGCGCCATCCTGATTGGCGCCGCTGAGGATGATGGCGATCAAGGTCGGGCCGAAGGCATCCGCGGCACTTTCGAACAACACGTCGATCGACGGGCGAGAATAAAGCACCGGCTCGTCGGCTGAGAGCGACAGCGTTCCACCCGCCTCGACGAGAAGGTGATAATCGGGCGGCGCAAAAAACGCCGTGCCACCGATAATTGGCTCCTTATCGTCAGCTTCTCTAACGTCGATAAGGCATTTCGCGCTAAAAAGATCCGCCAGCACGCTGCGCTTGTCGGGAGGAATATGAACGACCACCATCACCGGCAGCCTGAAATTGGCCGGCAATGCGGGAAGAATGGCGGATAGCGCTTCGAGCGCGCCGGCAGAGGCTCCGATGACGACGGCTTCGGCGCGTGGCCCACTCATTCGCCGCCCCTCTGGTAGATTTTCTCGTCGCGGACAAAATCCTTGAACGATCCGCCATGCTCTGAAAACCGCAGGCTTTCCTTGGCGCCGAGGCCCAGGAAACCCTTGCGGATCAGCGAATCCTTGAACAGACCGAGGGCGCGGTCCTGCAAGGCCCGGTCGAAGTAGATCAGGACATTCCGGCAGGAGATCAAATGCATTTCGGAAAAGACCGCATCCGTCACCAGGCTGTGATCCGAAAAGACCACCTGACGGCGCAGCGTCTTGTCGAAGGTCGCTCGTCCATAGGCAGCACTATAGTAATCCGACAGCGACGACTTTCCGCCGGATTGCCGATGATTTTCGGTAAAAAGCTGGATGCGATCCATGTTGTAGATCCCCGCCTCGGCGGTATGAAGCGCATCCTGATTGATATCGGTGGCGTAAAACAGCGTCCGCTGCTCCAACCCTTCCTCCCGGAACAGAATGACGAGCGAGTAGAGCTCCTCGCCGCCGCTGC
>JAGWJK010000707.1 GCA_028865845.1 Rhizobiaceae bacterium | reverse complement strand
GCCAAGCCAACGCATCAGGTCGATCAGGTGCGAGCCATAGCCGACGATCGAAGAGGGAATGAGCTTGTCGCGCGGCATACCCGGCGCGATCTGCCGCAGCGGCACCTGTGGGTCGAGCCATTGCGAATTCTGCTCGAACCCGTGGATGTGATAGATCTCGCCGAGCGTTCCATCCTCGATCCAGGCCTTGATCTGACGAATGGCCGGCGAGTAACGGAAGGTGAAGCCGAGCTTGGTGCGAACCCCTTTGGCATCGGCCTTGGCGGCGGCATCGAAAGCCGGCCCCGACAAGGTATGCAGCGGCTTTTCCGAAAGAACGTGATGGCCGGAGGCGATCGCGGCGAGACTGAGCGGCAGATGGGTGTGCGTTGGGGTGCAGACATCGACCATCTGCACCTCTGGATCGGCCATCAATTGTTCTGGATCGGTATAGATGCGGCGGGCGCCGAATTTCGCGCCGAGCGATTTGGCACGGCTTTCGTCGATATCGCAGACGGCGACGAGATCGACCTGCTCGTGTGCGGCATATCCCGGAAGATGGGCCTTCTCGGCCCAGGTGTGTGCACCGATCAGACCGACGCCCAGTCTCTTCTCACTCATGGCAAAGCCTTTCCAATATCGTTGATGTAGGTCTCGAGCTCATCGAAATTGTGGAACCCCAGCTGCCGCTTGCCGTCCTCGATTTCGTAGATCATCGAATAGAGCTTTGCGTTGAGGCGCGTGTCGGCACCGACCGCTTCACCATAGGCAAGCAGTTTGCCATTGGAGGAGCGCACTTCGGACGGCCGGTTGCGGTAGACGATATCCCACCAGATGCCGGAGCCTTTTTTCTTAAAATCATGGCTCTTGCCGGTCTGGTCCTTTTTCAGGAGCCAGATGGCGTGGTTGATATTGTCGAGCAGCTTGCGGGTGTCGGCCGGCGTCTGCGGCTTGTAGTTTGCCGGATCGAAGAAATCGAAGGCCTGCACGTCGATGCCGTTCGCTTCTGCAATTTCCAGCGCCTCACGAACGACGGCGCCCGAAACGCGGGCATAGCGCTCGACGCCGAGCGTCTCGTGGATGCGGGCATCGGCGAGCGCTGAAAACACCACCTGCGCCGAATAGACTTCCTTGGCCCAGATCTGCCCCCAGATGTTGTCGCTTACCTGGACATTGGTCAGCGCCGACAGCGCTTCCGCTAATTCCGTCAGCCGCGGCGTTGTGGAACCATCCATCTCGCCAAGCTGGATCGGTCCTTCATGGACGAATTCGATATAGCCGGGATCGACAAGCGCGCCGCCGTAATTGGGAATGGAGCCCATGACCATCTTGCTGCCAGGCAGGCCCGCATCGTCGAGGACCTTCACGAGATCCGGCTCGTTGAAGCCGTTCTGATAGGAGACAATCAGATTGTCCGGAGTCAGCAGCGGGATGAGCTGCCGGACGGCGTCGACCGCATGCTGAGATTTGGTGGCGATCAGCACGGCGCCGAGATCGCCGCTCAGCTGATCCGGGGTTGCGGCCTTAACGGCTACGGTCATTTCTCCCCGAACGCCGTCAATATAGAGCCCTTTGGTGTTGAGCGCGTCGACGTGCTCTTTCCAGCGGTCGACCAGGAGAACGTCGTGACCGGCCTTGGTCATATAGGCTCCGGCCAGGCCGCCGATCGCACCCGCGCCGATAATGGTTAGTTTCATGGCTCCGTCCTCATGCTGCGACCTGCGGGAACATTTCAAGGCTTGCCGGGCTGTTGGCGCGGCCGAAGAGCGTCGTCAGGAAAGACGGCCACTGCTCCTGCGTGACCCGCTCGCGGACGCGGCGCACGCTTTCGTTGCCGGCCCAGTAGGAGGCGATGAACGGTCCGCGGAACGGATGCGCGGCCATGCGCAGCCGGCCCTGAACCCAGGCCTCCTGGCCCATCGCCGTCGTGCGGAGATAGTCGGCCACCGTTTCGGCATGCACGCCTTCGACCATCAACATCCATGCGGCACTCGTCTGGGCGGCGCTGCGGACGCGGCGAAGCTCAAGATGGATGAGATCGTCATCGTCTTCCACAAAGTCGATCAGATGTGCGCCCTGGTCGCCGATCCCCTCCTGCACGCAGCCGGTAATGGCGTCAGTCGTGATCAACAGAGCGTCGGCCGGCGCGTTTCCAGCCTCGACCTCGGCCTTGGTATAGAGCAGCTGCGTCGAATGGCCGGGATAGACCTCGTGGCAGACCAGATGCTTCAGCGACGCACGGGTGAAGGAAAGATCGAAATTCAGATCCATCTTTCCTTCCTTGAAGTTACAGCGCGCCGTGTACATCGCACCACGGATCGGATTGAGCGCCATGTCGTAATCGCCCGTATCGAAAATCAGCTTGTCGGTCCGGGCTTTCGCCTCGGCCATCAGGTCCCTGAACACGTCTTCGAGCTTGTCGGCGGGAATGGCTCGGGCAGCTTCCCATGCCTGAACGCGCTCGATCAGCGATCCGCTCGCAAATCCAGCCTTCTTCAAAAGCGCGTCCACCTTGCTGCGGGCGTCCTCGATCAATGCCGGGTCTTCGCGACCTGTCGGAGCACCGACGAGATCGGCGACCTTTTCCTCGAAGGATGGGCTGGCGCCGGAGAGCATCCGGACGGCGACCCGCACCGATTTCAACATCCCCTGCAGAAAGACCTTGCGCGCACCCTCGGGAAGATCCGTCACCGCAGCATCGAGGCGGGCAAGATCGTCGCGGATCGCGCCGTTGTCGCTGTAATCCCTGGCCGCAACCAGATCATTGCCGAGGTAGATCGGCACCAGTCCGTCTCCGCCGAGCAGGCTACGCTCTGCAGGCTGGCGGCGTTCGAACTGGTCGATGCCCATGGTTACAGCGGTAAGTTCCTGGCCGATTTCGAAGGAGTTCATCGCAGTCTCGATTTGCAAGGAGGTGGATGCCGTTGGCATTAGTGGTTGAACAGGCCTTCCGGATTCTTGAAGGACTTGAATTCAAGCGCGTTGCCCGCCGGGTCTTTCAGGAAAAACGTCCCCTGCTCTCCTGGTTCGCCCTCGAAGCGCAGCTTCGGTTCCATGACGAAGGGCCACGCGCTCGAACGCAGGCGCGCGATCAACGCGTTCCACGTTTCCCATGGCAGCACCGCGCCGAAATGGTGCAAAGGCACGCGGTCGGTACCGACCATCGATGTCGCCGTCGATTTTGGATCGGTATTGAGATGAGCCGAGATCTGGTGGCCGAAGAAATCGAAATCGATCCAGTTTTCGGCCTCACGACCGACGTCGCAGCCAATGATCGTGCCATAGAAATGGCGCGCTGTTTCCTTGTCGTCGATGGCGAAAGCCATCTGAAACGGGATCATCTTGTTCCTTCCGGAAACGCTTGAAAGCAATGGAATAAAACCGTGCTGTTGTCTCAACGTACCGTCTTGGCAAAGCCGCTCAAGATGCTAAAAAATCTCAGAGTGATGATTTTAAGGAATGCAAAAGAATGCGAAGCCGGCTGTTGCCTTCCCTAAATGGACTACGAACTTTCGAAGCAGTCGCACGACACAACAGTTTCACGCGCGCGGCGGAGGAATTGAACGTCACTCAGAGCGCCGCCA
>JAGWJK010000706.1 GCA_028865845.1 Rhizobiaceae bacterium | reverse complement strand
AGTTGATGAGACCGATGTTCGGACCTTCCGGCGTTTCGATCGGGCAAATACGACCGTAATGCGTCGGATGAACGTCGCGGACTTCGAAGCCGGCGCGCTCGCGGGTCAGACCACCCGGGCCAAGTGCCGAAAGACGACGCTTGTGGGTGATTTCCGAGAGCGGGTTCACCTGGTCCATGAACTGCGACAGCTGCGAGGAGCCGAAGAATTCGCGAACGGCAGCGGCGGCCGGCTTGGCGTTGATCAGGTCCTGCGGCATGACCGTGTCGATTTCGATCGACGACATGCGTTCCTTGATCGCGCGTTCCATGCGCAGCAGGCCGAGGCGGTACTGATTTTCCATCAGCTCGCCGACCGAACGAACACGGCGGTTGCCGAGGTTGTCGATGTCGTCGATTTCGCCCTTGCCGTCACGCAGCTCGACCAGCATCTTGACCACGGCCAGGATGTCGTCCTTGCGCAGAACGCGAACAGTGTCTGCAACGTCGAGGTCGAGACGCATGTTCATCTTCACGCGGCCGACGGCGGAGAGGTCGTAACGCTCCGCATCGAAGAACAGCGAGTTGAACATGGCTTCGGCCGATTCCATGGTCGGCGGTTCACCCGGACGCATGACGCGGTAGATGTCGAACAGAGCGTCCTGACGGTTCTCGTTCTTGTCTGCCGACAGCGTGTTGCGGATGTAGGCGCCGACGTTGATGTGGTCGATGCCGAGAACCGGGATTTCGTCGAAACCGGCATTGAGGATGACCGGAAGGGTCTTCTCGTCGATTTCGTCGCCGGCCTCGAGATAGATCTCACCCGTACGGAAGTTGACGATGTCTTCGGCGAGGAAGAGACCGTAGAGATCTTCGTTGGTGGCCTTGAGGGCCTTCAGGCCCTTTTCCTGCAGCTGGCGAAGCAGACGCGGCGTCAGCTTCTTGCCGCCTTCGACCACGACTTCGCCGGTGTCGGCGTCGATCATGTCGGTGACGGTCTTGGCGCCCTTCAGGGTTTCGGCCTTGAACGGAATCCTCCAGCCTTCGCCGCTGCGCTGATAGAGCGACTTGGTGTAGAAGGTCGACAGGATTTCTTCGCCGTCCATGCCGAGCGCCATCAACAGCGACGTCACCGGAATCTTGCGGCGACGGTCGATACGGGCGTAGACGATGTCCTTGGCGTCGAATTCGATATCGAGCCAGGAACCGCGATATGGGATGACGCGGGCAGCAAAGAGCAGCTTGCCGGACGAGTGGCTCTTGCCCTTGTCGTGATCGAAGAAGACGCCCGGCGAACGGTGCATCTGCGACACGATCACGCGTTCGGTGCCGTTCACGATGAACGTACCGTTGTTCGTCATGAGCGGCATGTCGCCCATGTAAACGCTCTGTTCCTTGATGTCCTTGATGGACTTCGCGCCGGTATCTTCGTCAATATCGAACACGATCAGACGGAGAGTAACCTTCAGCGGCGCGGCGTAGGTCAGGTCGCGCTGGCGGCATTCGTCGACGTCGAACTTCGGCGGTTCGAATTCATAGGATACGAACTCCAGCATGGAAGCGCCGGAGAAATCGGTGATCGGAAAAACCGACTTGAAGACAGCCTGGAGACCTTCGTCCGGGCGGCCGCCCTTGGGTTCTTCGACCATGAGGAACTGGTCGTAGGATGCCTTCTGAACCTCGATGAGGTTCGGCATTTCTGCGACTTCGGGAATCTTACCAAAAAACTTGCGTACGCGCCTGCGCCCATTGAACGAAAGGGTCTGAGCCATCGTCGCTCCTTTAAAATCCTGCACCCGGGCCTGCAACGGACGGGAACCGCTGGCCAGGCGATCCCGTCAATCAATGAGTAGTTCAATCTCGTCTACTTAACCGAAAACCGCTCAGCACGGATTGCGTCGCGGTTCGGTTTGAGACCATCCTCTTGAAGAACCCATTACCCAAAAGCCGTTTTTATTCACGGCTTTTGGGTAATTCGTTCAGAAAAACGGCAAATGGGAGGCGGCAAAAACGCCACCTCCCAAAGCAGTTTCAAGCTTACTTAACGTCAGCCTTAGCGCCGGCGTCTTCAAGCTTCTTCTTGATGTCAGCGGCTTCAGCCTTGGAAACGCCTTCCTTGACAGCCTTCGGAGCGGCTTCAACCAGGTCCTTGGCTTCCTTGAGGCCGAGACCGGTGATGGCGCGGACTTCCTTGATGACGTTGATCTTGTTGGCGCCGGTATCCGTGAGGATAACGTCGAACTCGGTCTTTTCTTCTTCGACCGGAGCAGCGGCAGCAGCACCACCGCCAGCAGCTGCAACAGCTACCGGAGCAGCGGCGGAAACACCCCACTTTTCTTCGAGAAGCTTGGACAGTTCAGCGGCTTCGAGAACGGTCAGCGAGGAGAGGTCGTCTACGATCTTTGCGAGATCAGCCATTTTTGTAGTTCCTTTTGTTCGGTTCGAACTGGTTTGTAATTACAGCGAAAAACCGCCTTACGCGGCTTCGTCCTTCTTGGCGTAGGCCGCAAACACGCGAGCAAGCTGGCTTGCCGGTGCTGCAACAACCCCTGCGATACGGGTAGCTGGCGTCTGGATCATGCCCAGCAGCTTTCCGCGCAGCTCGTCCAGCGAAGGCAGGGTCGCGAGCGACTTGACACCTTCGGCGTTGAGCGTGGTTGTTCCCATGGCGCCGCCCAGAACAATGATCTTGTCATTGGTCTTGGCGAAATCCACGATGACCTTAGGAGCGGTGATCGGATCGGTGCTGTATGCAATCAGCGTCTGACCCGTGAAGAGATTGGACATCCCTTCCGCATCCGTGCCCTGAAGAGCAATCTTGGCCAGGCGGTTCTTCGCGACTTTGACGGTGCCGCCGGCAGCGCGCATCTTGGAACGAAAATCGTTCATCTGTGCGACTGTAGCACCAGCATAGTGGGCCACGACAACCGAGCCCGAAGCCTTGAAGACTTCGTTCAGTTCCGTGACGAATTCGCGTTTTTCCGCTCTTTCCACTGCTTTTCTCCAGTTGACAGGACCGCATAACGGACCTGCCGGGTTGCCTTTTGCCTCCTGGGATCAGGTAGAGATCCCAAGCGACGCTTGAGGATCCTGTCCCCTCGCGCTCGAGCCCAAAGGCTCCAAGGCACAAGGCATCCAAGGCTCGAACCGAGTTCATCGAAGCAGAACTTCTTCAAAATTCGGGTCTTACCCGTCTCATGCAGGCTTAAGTGATTAAGGGATAACCACCTGCAATCTCGGACAGGAATATTCCGGATTTCTCCGGATATCCCGGCCTCGAAAGGCCGGGAATTCTTAAAGACGCCGGGCTGTTACACCCGGCACTTCATCAGTTGGCCGAAGCCGTAACCGTCGACGGCTCGATCTTGACGCCCGGACCCATGGTCGAGGAGATCGCTACGCGCTTGACGTAGTTGCCCTTGGCGCCAGCCGGCTTTGCCTTGATGACGGCATCAGCGAAGGCGCGGATGTTTTCTTCCAGAGCCTTGGCGTCGAAGGAAGCCTTGCCAACGCCGGCATGGACGATGCCAGCCTTTTCGACACGGAACTCGACAGCGCCGCCCTTGGATGCCTTAACGGCACCGGCAACG
>JAGWJK010000705.1 GCA_028865845.1 Rhizobiaceae bacterium | reverse complement strand
GCCTTGTCGAGATTGCTGATGCGGCTGGGATCCATCGTATAAAGCGTTCCGCCGCAATCGAAGACATCGCGGAAGGCAGATCGCTCGATGATCGGGGTATCCAGTACCGGCACGCTCCGCTGCGACAGCAGAGCCTTCACCGTCTGCAGCGCGCGCGTCGTCACCATCGAATTGACGCGGGTCAGCACGACCGAATGGTTGATATGGATGCCGGCTTTCTCTCCCAGATACTGCAATATTTCCAGAACCTGAGCGCCGCCGCGCGCGTCCATGGCGCAACCCTGGATCGGGATCAGCACATGATCGGAGAGACCGATCGCGGTCGCCAGCAACGGAGTGCGCGCACCCGGCAGATCGAGGATGAAATAATCCGTCCGGCTCTTGTCGGCGAGATGCAGCGGCAGCGAGGCGGAGGTGACGTAGTCGATGACCGAGATATTCGGAACGGGACCGGAGATTTCCGCCCAGTGGGAAATCCAGTGCTGCGGATCGGCATCGAGAATGGTCACGCGATAACCGCGTCGGGCAAGCTCCGTCGACAGAAGCAGCACCGCGGTGGTTTTCCCTGCCCCACCCTTTGTATTTGCAAATGAAATCACAGGCATTGTCGGCCTCCGACATAGTGGCGTCGAGCACGAACATCGCTCTTCAGGACACCAACGGCATCATGGTGTGGTTAAAGCATTGTTGCCAAGCATGGTTAACAAAGGGTTAGGATGGCGGGATAAACTCAGAGGTGTACCTCTGTGGATTCTCATAGTTTCGGGCGATACGACGGGTCGGCTCGCCGCTTCGGAAGCTGAGCAGTGGCTTAGACACCAGCGATCCGACCGTCGCTTATGGCCTGACCTCGGCGCCAGCCGCGAGCCTGATAGTCGTCCTATCGACAAAAACAAAAACGCCGCGCTGCAATTCTCTCACAGCGCGGCGAATGGAGCGGCGTTCAAAACTTAGAAGCAGTCTTCGAACAGAGCCTTGGTGTTTTCCAGCGTCATTGGTACCGGATTGCCGCCGGCGCTCGGATCTTCGATCGCCATTGCCGCAAGCTCGTCGATCCGGTCAGGCGCAGTGCCCATCGCCGACAGATTGTCGGGAACACCAAGTTCGGAGCGAAGGTCCAGCACGTATTCATAGAAGCCGTCGAAGCCGCCGGCGATGCCGAGATAAGCGGCGGCGCGATCGATCTTCTCCTCTATGGCGTGGCGGTTGAACCGCAGCACGGCGGGCATGACGACGGCATTGGTCATGCCGTGGTGGGTGTTGTAGATGGCGCCGATCGGGTGCGACAGCGCATGGATGGCACCGAGCCCCTTCTGGAAGGCGACGGCGCCCATGGCGGCGGCGCTCATCATGTTGGCGCGAGCTTCCAGGTCCGTGCCTTCCTTATAGGCCCGCGGCAGGAATTCCTTGACCAGGCGCATGCCCTCAAGCGCGATGCCGGCCGACATCGGGTGGTAGAACGGCGAGGAATAAGCCTCCAGGCAATGGGCAAACGCATCCATTCCCGTGCCGGCGGTGATGATCTTCGGCATGCCGACCGTCAGTTCCGGATCGGCGATGACCACGCCCGGCAGGAACTTCGGATGGAAGATGATCTTCTTCACATGCGTCGCCGAATTGGTGATGACGCTGGCGCGGCCGACTTCCGAGCCGGTACCTGCGGTCGTCGGCACGGCGACGATCGGCGCGATGCCCTCGACGCTGGCGCGCGTCCACCAGTCGCCGATATCCTCGAAATCCCAGACCGGGCGGGTCTGGCCGGCCATGAAGGCAACGCACTTGCCGAGATCGAGACCGGAGCCGCCGCCGAAAGCGACGACGCCGTCGTGGCCGCCGTCCTTGAACGCCTTAACGCCCGCTTCGAGATTCTTCTCGTTCGGATTGGGATCGACATCGGCGAAGACGGCGCGGCCAAGGCCGGCGTCTTCCAGGATGTCGAGCGCCGTCTTGGTGATTGCCATCGAGGCAAGACCACGGTCGGTGATCAGCAGCGGCTTCTTGATGCCAAGGCTCTTGCAGGCATCCGCCAGTTCCTTGATCCGGCCGCGGCCAAGCTTGACGGCGGTGGGATAGCTCCAGTTGGCTGAGATAGTGCTCAGGCTGTTACTTTCTTCAGATGGTAGGATTTCGGGCGCGTCAGGTTGTGGAAGCCGAGAACGGAAAGCGAGCCGCCACGGCCGGTTTCCTTGACGCCGGTCCAGCACAGCGCCGGATCGAGATAGTCGGCACGGTTCATGAAGACGGTGCCGGTTTCGATATCGCGCCCGATACGGGCGGCGCGCTCGGCATCCTTGGTCCACAGCGACGCAGTCAGGCCGTAGGGGCTGTCGTTCATCAGCTCCAGGGCTTCGGCGTCGCTCCTGACCTTCATGATGCCGACGGCAGGACCGAAGGTCTCCTCGCGCATGAAATCCATGGAATGATCGACATTGACGAGGATCTGCGGCGCGAGATAGGCGCCGCCGTCATCAGCCGGAAACAGCTTGGGATCGACGAGAGCCTTGGCGCCCTTGGCAACCGCATCGGCGATCTGCGCGCGCACCACCCTGGCGAACCGCTTGTGGGCCATCGGTCCGAGCGTGGTTTCCGGATCGAGCGGATTGCCGAGCTTGTAGTTCGAGACCCAGGCGACGGACTTCTCGACGAAGGAATCGTAAAGCGATTCGTGCACGTAGATGCGCTCGATGCCGCAGCAGCACTGGCCGGAATTGTAGGTGGCGCCATCCATCAGCGTGTCGACGGCAGCGTCGAGATCGGCATCTTCCATAACGTAGCCGGGATCCTTGCCGCCAAGCTCGAGCCCAAGGCCCGTGAACGTGCCGGCGGCGGCCCGCTCGATGGAGCGCCCACCTTCAACCGAACCGGTGAAATTGATGAAGTTGAAGCTTCCGGCGGCGATCAGCGCCGATGCGGTTTCATGATCGAGATAGACGTTCTGGAACACATCATCAGGAACGCCGGCTTCGACGAAGGCCTGCACCAGCCGCTCGCCGACCAGAAGGGTCTGGCTGGCATGCTTGAGAACGACGGTATTGCCGGCCATCAGGGCCGGAGCGACCGTGTTGATCGCGGTCATGTAGGGATAATTCCACGGCGCGATCACGAATACGACGCCATGCGGCTCGCGCTCGATGCGGCGCTCGAACCGGTCGCTCGCTTCGACGACCAGCGGCGCCAGCGCGTCGGCGGCGATCGATGCGACATAGTTTGAGCGTTCGTTGAAGCCGCGATACTCGCCGCCATACTTGATCGGACGGCCCATCTGCCAGGCAAGCTCGGGCACGACCACATCGGCCATCTCGTTCAGGCGGGCAACACCCTTGAGCACTAGCTGAACGCGGTCCTCCAGCGGACGGCGTGCCCACTCCTTCTGCGCCTTACGGGCGCGGGCAACCGCTTCCCTCGCCGCCTCCAGCGACAGCGCCGGACGCTCCGCGTAAACCGAGCCATCGACCGGCGATATGCATTGAATCATGGTCATGTCTTAACTCCAGAAATTAACAGGCAAGCGTCCGGACATAACCAGCCGCCCCATAGGCAAGAATCGCTCGATCGCGCGTAATGATGG
>JAGWJK010000704.1 GCA_028865845.1 Rhizobiaceae bacterium | reverse complement strand
ATCAATCCGCATATCGAGCAAATCGCCGATCCGGAGGACACCGAAGGCGAAAAGCTGCTCCGGATCAGGGATTTCGACGGGCTCGTGGCACTCGTGCAATCCGCTACCCTCGAAATCCATCCGTGGGGGACGACGACCGGACATTGGGAAAAACCCGATATGATCATCATGGACCTCGACCCCGGCGAGGACGTCGAGTGGAGCGCGGTCATTGCCGCGGCAAATGAGATCAGGGAGCGTTTTTCCGCGCTGGGTCTCAGCTCTTTCGTCAAAACATCTGGTGGCAAGGGGCTGCATGTCGTCGCGCCGCTGAAACCGAAAGCCGGCTGGCCCGAAATCAAGGCGGCGGCGGAAGCAATCGCCGAAGGCATGAGCGCCGACAGCCCCGAAAAATATCTTTCCGTCGCTGCCAAGGCGAAGCGCGGCGGACATATCTTCATCGACTACCTGCGCAACGGTCGCGGCAACACCGCGGTTGCGCCTTATTCGACGCGTGCGAGACCGGGAGCCGCGGTTTCCATGCCGCTTGCCTGGGACGAGCTCACGAGCAAGATAGGCCCCGCTTCGTTCACGCTGAAAAATGCAGCGACGCGGCTGGCGGCTGGTTCCGCCGATCCGTGGGCGGACTTCTTCGATGCCGCCAAACCGCTAAAAAGCGCCTGAAATCAGACGAAAGGCACCAGCGCACCCGTCTTTGCGGTATAGTCGGCATAGGCCTGTCCAAAAGTCTCACGCATCCAGCTTTCCTCGATGTGGACGCGGCGAAGGATGGCGTAAAGGAAAGCGAGAATGGCGATCACGGCGCCGATATCATTGCGCGCGATGGCAGAGCCCACGATCGCAAGCAGCAGCCCGGAATAGATCGGATGGCGGACGAGGGCATAGGGTCCGGTACGCACCAGCGTATGATCTTCCTTGACGGTGATCACGCCGCTCCAGTTACGGCCGATGTGATAGCGCGCCCAGATGGCGAAGGCGAGACCCGCTACGGTCAACGCAGCGCCGATGCCATATCCGATATAGGTCTGCGGGATCAGACGGAAGGCGAGTGGCCCCAACCAGGTGTCAGGGACCGAAAGCAGGATGGCACCGAGCCAGAGCGGGCCGGTGTTCGAAAGGCGCGACAGCGGCTCCTCCCGCCGTGTCGTCTTCTTGACGCCGAAAGAGGCGACAATCCATATCGCTGCCCAGACAACCCAGCAGGCTGGGATAAACAGATTAAGCAGGGTCGCCTGGCTCATTTCGCATCCTTGTCGAGTTCCGGATAGTGCCGGAAGATACCGTCCTCATTGAAGGCGATCCGCCGTTCGGATGCAAGGTAGCGCGCGATGTTGGGCCGTTTCGCCACACCATCGTGAATGGCGGTCAGGAGCGGATAACGATCGGCCAGATGCGCCGTCGCGCGCGGGAACGCGTAACGCAAGCCCTCGAAAACCTGAAACAGCGACAGATCGACATAGGTCAGGCGGTCACCGACGATATGGGCGGGACCTGCAGGATTCTGTTTCAGCACGCGTTCGAAATAGCCGAGATATTTCGGGACGCGATTATCGATGAATTCGGCGGATCGCGCCTTGGCCTCCTCCTTCTGCTCCTCATAATATTTCGAGGTCGCGATCGGGTGGTGCGTGTCGTGGACTTCGGCGACGAGATCGGTAATCGTCAGTTGCAGGCCGTTTGCAACATGCCTCAGACCGAGGTCGTCCGGAGCAAGGCCAAGCTTCGGGCCGAGATACATCAGGATATTGGCGACGTGGGAGACGATAAGGTCTCCGTCTTTCAAGAAGGGTGGAGCGAAGGGAATATGCGCTTCCGACCTGCTTTTGAGAATGCCGATCATCGCGTGGATGCCCTGACCAGAGCTTTCCAGGCCGCGGCTGACATCGATATAGTCCGCTCCCGCCTCTTCGAGCGTCAGCCGCACGAACTCGCCCCGGCCTTGAATGCTGTCCCAATAGTAAAGCTGATAAGGCATTCAAAACCCTTCCCTGCATCATGCCACAGTCTATTTGCTCGTCCGGCCGAAGTCCCTGCGCAATTCGGTCTTTGCGGCTTCGAGAGTCCGCTTCTCCCGCTTACCGAGTTGGCTGCCAGCACGGTTGATATAGAAATTTAGCATCGACATGGCGGAACGGAAGGGGCTCGACCGGCGACGATTGCTCGCCTCTGCGGAATGCTTAAGAGAATCCGCGATCTTCTTCGGATCATCCAATTTGAAGACGCCGCCTTTCAGGTCGAGCGCGTCGCTGTTTTCGGCGACACGCTGCGACCATTTCTTGCCCGTGGACTTTTTTTCCCTTCTGATCTGGTCATGGCTGCTCCCTTTCCTTCGTGATGTCAGCAATCACGAGTGGGAGCGATGTTCATGGCGTTTGCGCGTTGCCGCTGCCTTCTTGGCGGAGGCGGAACGTTCAGCGGCGGGGCGGCTCGCCGAGACCTTGCCGCCGATCCGACCGCCTTTTTCGGACGACTCGTGGTTTTCGGGATGGCCGCGTCCGGAACCGGATTTCTTGCCACCGCCGCTTTCCTTGTTGACGGTAGCCCAGGCGCGGCGTTCGGCTTCGTTCTCGGACACGCCGCGGCTTTCATAACTCTCCTCGATATGTTCGGCCTTACGCTTCTGCTTGTCCGTATAGGCGGATTTATCTCCTTGAGGCATGATTGCGCTCCTCATCATTGATCTGAGAAGGCAACCGATGCCTATGGAAAAGGTTCCGCCGGCGGGAGAGAGGAAAATCATTATTTCCGCAGCCGTTCGACGTGCTTAGGGTCGGCGCGGAAATCGATCTTCCATTCGCTAGCGGGACTTCTGATCGATCGATACTTCGTCAACGTCCATTACGCGACGACGAGCCCATATTTCTTCATCACATCAGCCACTTTTGCCGGGTCCGGCGGCCCGCCGGCAAGAAGCGCCGCGATCTCGCGAAAATAGCCAGGGCCGAGCACGCCGGGCGTCAGCACACAGAGACAGGTCGCGGGAGCATCGCTCTCGTTGCTAAAGCCGTGTACCACCCCGCGCTTAATGAAGACGCTGTCGCCGACCGAAACGGGCACTTCCGCGCCGCCGATGCGAAAAGTGGTGGTGCCGGAAAGCCCGTAGACCGTCTCGTCCCAGCTTTGATGATAGTGTGGTGCAGGCACCTTGGCTTTCGGCTGCACCGTCATGCGAAAGATATCGAGGCTGCCTGATGTTTCCTGCTTGTCGTGCAGGAACTCCAGTTCCAGCCCGCCCATTCTGATCGTTTCGGACATGATCTCCTCCCGTCCTCACCCGGCACAAGACTGCCCGATTTAGCTGGGAGTAGCAATTGCCGGCTAAGTTTCGCCGGCGAGCATTGGCGGTTTACTTGGTGACCTCGGGGAGGGGACGGCGGCGGGCGGCGCGTGGGTCGTCCGTGGATGCCGGAAACATGATGCCGACGGAACGGTCGATGAGGATGACGAGAACTAGCGCCACCAAAAGATACAGGATTGCGAGGAACAGCAGCGAGATCATGGCATCACATCGGCACGACCATGAAGTAGCAACCCGCTACGACAACGGTCAAAACAAAGGCCTCAACATATT
>JAGWJK010000703.1 GCA_028865845.1 Rhizobiaceae bacterium | reverse complement strand
CGAGCCGCCCTGGAGATCGAGGCCAAGCTGCACCTTGCGCTGCGCCAGCCAACCGGGGAGTGCTGCAAGCTGACGATCGCTGAGCAGATTTGGCGCGGCGAGAACCACGCTCAAGAGAACGGCGAACCATATCAGGGTTGTCTTCCACCAGGAGACGTGCAGCATCGCTCTCTCAAGTTTGGGCTCTGCCACATCGCATGCCCGCCAGGACACGGTAAGGGCGCGGCAACATTGCGAATTTACACATAACCCCGAAAATCGAAACCGATTTTCGGGGTTATCTACCAGCGAAGCAAGCCGTTTCGGCCTAAAAGCCTATCGAAAGCTTACGCAGCGTCGGCCTTGACCGGCTCGCCCTTGACGCGAACTTCCGAAATGGCGCTGCGGACGACGCGAATGCGCACGCCTTCGGCGATTTCGACTTCCAGTTCCTTGTCATCGACGACCTTGGTGACCTTGCCAACAATGCCGCTGGTGACGATCTGGTCGCCACGACGGATGTTCTTCAAGACTTCGTCACGCTTCTTTGCCTGAGCGCGCTGCGGGCGGATGAGCAGGAAATACCAGACCACCATCAGCGGCACGAACAGGATGATCATTTCAAAGCCGGAACCGCCGAATACGCCCGAGGCTGAGGCCGGATCAGTCGCGCTCTGCGCATATGCGTTGGTGATAAACATCGAGAACTCCCTTGAACTCTTAGCGGGAACAGGGTCCCGTCAGGTGGGCGGAATATAGTTGCGATCATGGCGAATGCAACAAAAACAGCCGCGAACCGTACCGTTTTCCCGACCTCTTAGCCTTTCAGGCCCAAAACGTGCATGCTACCCGGCGATCCACGGAGCATTCTACTCCCTTGCCGATGAAAGTTCTGGAGGAAACATGGTGACCCAAGATCAAAATACCCTGATCCTTACCGAAGTTCGCCGCATCGCCGACGCGCTTGAACGCCTGGCCGGTCCGGCGCCCGCCATCAACGATTGGAACGCCGCGGACTGCTTCGTCTGGGCGCCCGCCCGGCTCTATCTCCAGCCCGTCGCACGGCCGAACCGCGTGGCGCTGACACTGATCCGCGGCGTCGACCACGTCCGTGATATTCTCCACGAAAACACCCTGCGTTTCGCCGACGGCTTCGCCGCAAACAACGTGCTGCTCTGGGGCGCGCGTGGTATGGGCAAGTCGTCACTGGTCAAGGCCGTGCATGAGGATGTGCGCCGTTCGACCGGCGTTTCCCTGAAGCTCATCGAAGTCCATCGCGAGGACATCTCCTCACTGCCAGTGCTCCTGGACATCCTGAAGAGCGTACCGCACCGGATCATCATCTTCTGCGACGATCTTTCCTTCGATCACGACGACACGGCCTACAAGTCGCTGAAGGCGGCGCTGGATGGCGGCGTCGAGGGCCGGCCGGACAATGTCCTCTTCTATGCAACATCGAACCGGCGTCACCTCCTGCCGCGTCATATGATGGAAAACGAGCAGTCGACGGCCATCAATCCCTCCGAAGCGGTCGAGGAAAAGGTGTCGCTGTCGGATCGTTTCGGCCTGTGGCTCGGATTCCACAAATGCAGCCAGGAAGATTATCTGCAGATGATCGATGCCTATGCCGACCACTTCAAGCTTGCTCTCGATCGCGCGCAAATGCATCACGAAGCGCTGGAATGGGCCACCACCCGCGGCGCCCGCTCGGGCCGCGTCGCCTGGCAATATATACAGGATCTGGCCGGACGGCAGCGGATCGTGCTGGAGCGGGATTGAGTGGATATCCCTAAACGACAAAAAGCCCGGTGGTCGCCGGGCTTTTTGCAGACTCCTCGGGACGCTCTACCTACTCGAGGAATGTCATTGGGTTGACCGGAGCCGAATTCTTGCGGACTTCGAAGTGAAGCTGCGGCTGCTTGACATCGCCGCTCATGCCTGAAGTTGCCAGCGTCTGGCCGCGCTGAACCTTCTGGCCGCGGGTGACGCTGAGCGCATCGGCATGGCCGTAAACAGTAACCGTGCCGTCGTCGTGGCGGACGAGAACGGTGTTGCCGAGTTCCTTCAGACCATTGCCGGCGTAAATGACGACGCCGTTTTCAGCGGCCTTGATCGGCGTGCCTTCCGGAACCGAGATGTCGATACCGTCGTTGCGGCTGCCGTTGACGTTGGCGCCGTAACCGGCAACCACTGCACCGCGAACCGGCCAGCGATACTTGCCGATGCCCGTGCCTTCCGGAGCATCCGCCGAGACATCGGACTTGCTCTCTGCATCGCTGACGGATTGCGTCGGCGCTGCCGAAGCAACAGCCTGCGGCTTTGCGGCAGCCGGAGCCGGATCGGTGTGAGCAGCAGCTGCCTTGGTTGCCGGAGCGTCTGCGGCAGCGGCGGTCTTGGTCGGCGCCTTGGCAGCGGTAGCCGGGTCGGTAGCAGCGACCTTCGTCGTCGGGGCCGCCTTCGGGTTAGCGGCAGCCGTCTTCGTCGCCGGCTTTGCGGTAGGCTCAGCCGTTGCCTTCACAACCGGCTTCGGCTCCATGGCCGGAACGGCAACCGACCTTACGGCCGACTTCTGCGGCTCGATCGAGGCGGTCTTCACCTGATCGACGGACTCCGTCTCGGCGACTGCAGCGTGCGGCAACTTCAGCGTCTGGCCGATGTGGATACCGGTGCCCGGCTGCATCCTGTTGGCCTGCTTCAGTTCGTCGACGGTAACGCCGGCATTCCGGGCGATTTTTGCCAGCGAGTCACCCGACTTGACGACATAGGTGCCATTGCCCTTCGGCGTCGGACCCTTGCCGCCATTGGCAGCAAGCTTGCTCGGATCGGCGAGGCCGGCCTGCGACTTGCCGCGCAGCTGGCCGTTGGAAGGCAGCACGACGGCGTCCTGCTCCGGGCTCTTTGCCGGACCCGGCATCTTGCCGCCCTTTGACAGGTCCGTCGCTTCCGACGCGACCTTGGCCGGGCTAGGAGCGCCGGCGCCATTCATGGTCGGAATGATGATCTGCTGACCGGGCTGAGCGCTGGCGGAATTCTTCAGGCCGTTCGCTCTCAGGATTTCCTTGGCAGGCACGCCGTACCGGCGAGCCAGAAGGTCGATGTTTTCGCCAGCATGCAGCGTCACGCTCGGCGCGTTAACCGAGGTCCAAGCGGAGGATTCGGTCGAGGCAGCGGCCGTCTTGATCGTGCCCGTCGACATCGAGGAGTCAGGCGCCAGCGCCGGTGCCATTCTCGATGCGCCCGCCTTGGTGTTTCGTGCAGCCGGGAATGGCTGGGCAAGAGCCTCGGCCTCGGCCCTTGATGCCGCATGCGTGCGGACCGGCGTCGCCGAAGCGGTCGGCGCAGCAAGATCGGAGCGCTGGATTGCAACCGGAGCGGTCGACACGCGAGCACTCGAATAAGACGGATTATAGCGTGCAGGAGAGTTCGGATAGGGGCGCGCCACCGGTGCGTTCTGTCGCGAATAATCCTGCTGGGCGTATCCGCCTTGCGCTACGTCTGCTCCCGGCACCGGATCTCCGTCCGGACCATTCAGGCTGCTACCGCGATTGATCGAGCCGGTCGTCAGCTGATCGGAGGAACGGCTGGCAAAAAGGCCCCCACCG
>JAGWJK010000702.1 GCA_028865845.1 Rhizobiaceae bacterium | reverse complement strand
AGAGCCGGCAACCCTGGCAAGGCTGAATATCAGCAGGACGTGTGAAATGTGTCGTCATGGTTGTAATAATAATATTCCGTCGACGATCGCGGCCCTGGCGGTTTGGCGATAAGTGGACGTGGAGCATAGTTCCTGGGATTCTATGCCATCACGGGAGCACGCAGGAAGAGATAGGGTGGCGTGAAGGACGGCGCCGTCGGTGACGAATAAACCAGCCTGGATTGTCTAGATCATGAACTCCTCTTCCGAACGCAAATTCTCCATGTGGACGTTAATGGCGATGTGCGTTGGCTCCATGGTCGGCGCCGGGATTTTTTCGCTTCCACAAGCCTTTGGACGCGCGACCGGTCCTTTCGGTGCGATCATCGCGTGGGCCATCGCCGGCGTCGGCATGTTGATGCTGGCCTTCGTCTTCCAGACATTGTCGGAACGCAAGCCGGATCTGGATGCAGGCATATACGCCTATGCAAAAGCCGGTTTCGGCAATTATCTCGGATTTCTGTCGGCGCTCGGCTACTGGTCTGCCGCACTGCTTGGCAATGTTTCCTATTTCGTGCTGATCAAGTCGACGCTCGGTCTGTTCTTCCCGATTTTTGGCGATGGCAATACGGTTATCGCCGTTGCGACCTCTTCGGTGTTGCTGTGGATCGTTCACTCCCTGATCCTGCGCGGCATCCGCGAAGCAGCCGCAATCAATACGATCGTCACCTTCGCCAAGCTCATTCCGATCATCCTGTTCATCGTCTTCGTCATCTATGGCTTCAAGGCCGATATCTTCGCCCTGAATTTCTGGGGAGGCGACAACGTCACCTTCGGCGATATCGCGGGGCAGGTCCGCGCGACGATGCTGGTCACCGTCTTCGTCTTCGTCGGCATCGAGGGCGCAAGTGTCTATTCCCGCTATGCCCGCAATCGCTCTGATGTCGGCATCGCCACCTTGCTCGGGTTTGCCGGCGTACTTTGTCTGCTCGTCCTGGTGACGATCCTTTCCTACGGCATCATGCTGCGTCCCGATCTCGCCAATCTGCGCAATCCCTCGATGGCGGGCGTGCTGTCTGCGGTGGTCGGTCCCTGGGGCACGCTCTTCGTCAGCGCCGGGCTGATGATCTCGGTCGGCGGCGCCTATCTTTCCTGGGTTCTGCTGGCCGCGGAAATCCTGTTCTCCGCCTCGAAATTCGGGACGATGCCGAAATTTCTGATGCACGAGAACAAGGCCGGCGTGCCTTCGAACGCATTGTGGCTGACCAACATCGTCGTGCAGATCTTTCTGATCCTGACGCTGTTTGCGCAATATGCACTCCGTCTTGCGATCGAGCTTACCAGCTCGATGATCCTGATCCCCTATCTGCTGGTCTCGGCTTACGGCTTCAAGCTTGTCGTCACCGGCGAGACCTTTGAGCGGGATTCTGCGAGCCGACGTGGCGAATTCGTCCGCTGCGGGATCGCGCTCATCTACACAGCATTCCTCATCGCCGCGGCAGGCGGCACCCATCTGCTTCTGACCACGGCTATCTACGGCCCCGGATCCATCCTGTTCTTCATGGCGCGCCGCGAACAGAAACTCCCCGTATTCACGCCGGCCGAAACGGTGATGTTCATCGTTGCGGCCATCGGTGCCCTGGTCGCCATCTACTCGCTCGCAACGGGCCGTATCTCGGTCTGACAGCAAGCCAAATCGAAGCTAAAGCCCGCTGGCCCAAATCGCACGATCCTGGCCCGGCGAGAAACGCATTTTGCGATCTCGCAGCTTTGCCCCTCTTCACTCTAGGTCCTTGTTTTCACGTGCTGTTGTCGCAAAACGCCGCACACCTTAACCTAACGTTCGCTAATTTAGATCTTCCCGTGATTTTTGAACGCAAAGCATAGTTCTGAGATTCTGTGCAATCACGGGCACGACTGAACCACTCTATAGTGCACGATATAGACACGTCTTTGGCAGCACGTCGTCTTTCAAAAAGTCCGAACAACCTTGTCATCAGAGGGGCATCATGGCTTCGGCTTCCACGGAAAAACTATCACTTTTCGCACTGACGTCGATGGTCGTCGGTTCAATGGTCGGCGCCGGAATTTTCAATCTTCCAGGCCGGTTCGGCACGGCAACCGGCCCGTTCGGCGCGATCATCGCCTGGCTGATCGCCGGCACCGGCATGTATATGCTCGCACGCGTCTTTCAGGCGTTGGCCGAGAAAAAACCAGAGATTGATTCAGGTGTTTTCGCCTATGCCAAAGAGGGCTTCGGCAACTATATGGGCTTTCTGTCCGCGTTCGGATACTGGCTCGGCAGCTGCCTCGGCAACGTCTTCTATTGGGTGTTGATCGGTTCAACGCTCGGGCGCTTCTTCCCCGGCCTTTTCGGAGACGGAAGCACGATCATCGCCATCATCGTCTCATTGATCGGGATATGGGCCTTCCATTTCATGATCCTGCGCGGCGTCGAGCAGGCAGCCTTCATCAACGTCATCGTCACGATCGCCAAGATCGTCCCGATCATCGTCGCCATCCTGGCGATGATCTTCGTGTTCAATTACACGCAATTTTCCGCCAATTTCTTCGGCGGCGTGGATATGCCGGAAAAATCGCTGTTCGCGCAGGTTCGCGATACGATGCTGATTACCGTCTTCGTGTTCCTGGGGATCGAGGGCGCGAGCGTCTATTCCCGCTTCGCCAAGACCCGCTCCGACGTCGGCACGGCCACGATCCTCGGCTTCGTCGGGGTGACCGGCCTGATGGTGGCGATCACGTTGCTTCCCTACGCCGCAATGCCGCGCGCAACGGTCGCCGGGGTCCAAAATCCGTCGCTTGCCGGCGTGCTGGAAGTGGTGGTCGGACATTGGGGCGCCGTGTTCATATCGATCGGCGTGCTGGTATCGGTCTTGGGTGCCTATCTCGCCTGGTCGCTGATCTGCGCCGAAGTGTTGTTTGCCGCCGCGAAATCGGAAGATATGCCGAAGCTTTTCGTCGCGCAGAACGGCAACAAGGTACCGGCTAACGCCTTATGGCTGACCAATATCGTCGTCTCGCTATTCGTCATCTCGACCTACTGGTCTCGCGACGCCTTCAACTTCATGCTCGACATGACCAGCGTCACCGCTTTGCTGCCGTATCTTTTGGTCGCAGGCTATGGCGTGCTGCTTGCCCGCCGCGGGGAAGGTTATGAGGCGACACCTGACGAGCGCGGCCGCGACCAGATATTTGCCTGGATTGCCGTGGTCTACACGATCATCATGTTCATCGCCGCCGGGCTCAAATACGTGCTGCTCGTTGCTGTCCTGTTCGTTCCGGGAACCATTCTATACGTCTGGGCACGCCGAGAGAGGAACGCGCAGTTGTTCACCTCCATCGAGCTCATTGTATTCGCCGTCACCGTGGTTGCAGGCCTCATCGGCATCTATGGCCTGCTGAGCGGCACCATCACACCTTGATAGAATAGGGAGTAGATCGATGACAAAGGATATTACATTTGGCGTGCATTCCGAAGTTGGCCAGTTGCGAAAGGTCATGGTCTGCGCTCCGGGCCGTGCTCATCAGCGTCTGACGCCGAGCAATTGCGATGACCTTCTGTTCGACGACGTTCTCTGGGTC